>JAUIGT010000211.1 GCA_030432615.1 Verrucomicrobiia bacterium | reverse complement strand
CGGGAAAGCAGGTCGCGGATCGCTTCCGCCCCCATGCCGGCTTGGAAGGCGTCCTCGCCGTACTCTTCCTGGGCGTCGCGGTACTCCATCTCGGTAAGGAGCTGGGCCTTCTCCAGCGGAGTATTGCCCGGGTCGATGACGATGTAGTCCTCGTAGTAGATGACGCGCTCCAGCTGGCGGGCGCTCATGTCGAGGGCCAGGCCGATGCGGGAGGGCATGCACTTGTAGAACCAGATGTGGGACACGGGCACGGCCAGCTCGATGTGGCCCATGCGCTCGCGGCGCACCCGGGAGAGGGTCACCTCAACGCCGCAACGGTCGCAGATGGTGCCCTTGTGCTTGATGCGCTTGTATTTTCCGCAGGCGCATTCCCAGTCCTTGGTGGGACCGAAGATGCGCTCGCAGAAAAGGCCGCCCTTTTCCGGCTTGAAGGTCCGGTAGTTGATCGTCTCGGGGTTTTTCACTTCCCCCTGCGACCACGACCGGATGACATCCGGCGCGGCGACGGTGATGCGGACGTGATCGAAGGAGTCTGAGTCGCGCTGCAGACCAAAGATCTCGTCGAGGTGAGATTCGGAACTCATCGTGGAAGAAGACATCGCTGAAATTTCGGGGCTAGGGATTCGCTATTTTCTTTAATTCGTCGTCAGGCAGTGAGGCACCGGGCGGAGTGCGCTCCTTACATCGCCAGGCTCTCGTGGAGGAGATCCTCGGCCGATTTCTCCGCGGACCCGACCGTGACGTCGAGGCCGAGGCTCTGCATTTCCTTGATCAACACGTTGAAGGATTCCGGCGTGCCGGCCTCCAGGGTGTTGTCGCCTTTCACGATGGCTTCGTAGATCCGGGTCCGGCCCTGGACGTCGTCCGACTTCACCGTCAGGAGTTCCTGCAGGGTGTAGGCGGCGCCGTAGGCTTCCAGCGCCCACACTTCCATTTCCCCGAAACGCTGGCCGCCATACTGGGCCTTGCCGCCCAGCGGCTGCTGGGTAACGAGAGAGTAGGGACCAACGGCGCGGGCGTGGATCTTGTCCTGCACCAGGTGGCCCAGCTTCAGCATGTAGATGTATCCGACCACCACGTCCTGGTAGAACTTGTCACCGGTGCGGCCGTCATAGAGGGTGGATTTGCCGTTGAGGCCGATCCATTCCCAGCCCTCCTGGCTCTTCGCCTCCTTCATGTATTCCATGATCTTCGACTCGGGAATCCCGTCGAAGACCGGGGTGGCCACCTTGAATCCGAGCGCCTTGGCGGCGACACCGAGGTGGGTTTCCAGAATCTGGCCCACGTTCATGCGGCTGGGAACGCCGAGCGGGTTGAGGCAGATATCGACCGGGGTGCCGTCCTCGAGAAAGGGCATGTCCTCCTCGGGAACGATGGTGGCGACGACCCCCTTGTTCCCGTGGCGACCGGCCATCTTGTCACCGACGGAGAGCTTGCGCTTCTTGGCGACGTAGACCTTCACCTGCTTGATGATGCCGGGATCGACCTCGTCACCGCTCTCGATGCGGTCGAGCTGGCGTTCCCGCTCCATGTCGATGTCCTCGAACTTGCCTTCGAAGCCGGAGATGATGTCGAGGATCTTGTTCCGGACCGGGCTGGGATCGATCTCGACGTGCGAGTAGTTGTCGGCCAGCTTGCGGAGCAGGGTCTTGGTGATCTTCTTGTTGGCCGGGACGATGATCTCGCCGGTGCGGCCGTTGACCACGTCGAGCGGGATCTTCTCGCCGAGGAGAATGTCGGAGAGCTTGTCGGTGAGCTGCTCGGTCAGTTCCTCGCGGCGCTTGGTGTGCTCGTCGATGATCTGCTTGCGCTGCTTCTGCTGCTCCTTCGGATCCAGCTTCTCGCGGGCGTTGCTGTTGCGGGAGGAGACCCGCACGTCCATGACGATGCCGGTGCAGCCGGAGGGAACGCGGAGGGAGGTGTCCTTCACGTCGGCGGCCTTTTCCCCGAAGATGGCGCGCAGCAGGCGTTCTTCCGGAGCCAGCTCGGTCTCGCTCTTCGGCGTGATCTTGCCGACGAGGATGTCGCCCGGCTTCACTTCCGCGCCGACGCGGATGACGCCGTCGGGACCGAGGTCCTTCAGCGCTTCCTCACCGACGTTGGGAATGTCCCGGGTGATTTCCTCGGGTCCCAGCTTGGTGTCGCGGGCGCCGATGTCGAATTCATCGACGTGGATCGAGGTGTAGACGTCGTCCTTCACGATCCGTTCGGAGATGACGATGGCATCCTCGAAGTTGTAGCCGTTCCACGGCATGAACGCGACGAGCACGTTGCGGCCGAGGGCCAGTTCGCCCTTCTCGGTGTTGGGACCGTCGGCGAGCACCATGCCCGCCTTCACCTTCTGGCCGGCGCTGACGATCGGCTTCTGGTTGATGCAGGTGCCGGCGTTGGAGCGCATGAACTTCCGGAGCGGGTAGACGTGGAGGTCCTTCTTCGGATCGCTCTTGAGCTTGTGCGGATTGGTCAGGAATTGCGCGTCGGAGCAGGGCAGCTTGCCGTCCTTCGAGGTGATGATGATCTCCGCGGTGGCGGCGGCCACGATGCCATCGCCTTCGGCGACGACCACGGCGCGGGAATCCTGGGCCACCTTGGACTCCATCCCGGTGCCGACCAGCGGCGATTCGGAGACCAGCAGCGGCACGCCCTGGCGCTGCATGTTCGAGCCCATCAACGCGCGGTTGGCGTCATCGTGCTCGAGGAAGGGAATCAGCGAGGCCGCCACGGACACGAGCTGCTTCGGCGACACGTCCATGAAGGAGGACTCGGTGGGGTCCACTTCGATGAAGTCCCCGCGGTAACGCACCGTGATGTGCTCGGTGAGGAAGTTCCCCTTGTCATCGACGACGTTGTTGGCCTGGGCGATGAGGTGGGATTCCTCCTGGTCGGCGGTCAGGTACTCGATCTTGTTCGAGACCTTGCCGTTGTTGATCTTGCGATAGGGCGTCTCGATGAAACCGAAGGCGTTGATCCGCGCGTAGCAGCTCATCGAGTTGATGAGACCGATGTTGGGACCTTCCGGGGTTTCGATCGGGCAGATCCGGCCGTAGTGCGAGATGTGAACGTCGCGCACCTCGAAACCGGCGCGGTCCCGGTTGAGACCACCCGGCCCCAGCGCGGAGAGACGACGCTTGTGAGTCAGCTCGGAGAGCGGATTGGTCTGGTCCATGAACTGGGACAGCTGGGACCGGCCGAAGAAGTCGCGAACCACGGCGCTGAGGGCCTTGGGATTCACGAGCTTCGACGGAGTCATGCCGTCGAGGTTCACGTCGAACAGCGTCATGCGCTCCTTCACGAGGCGCTCGGTCCGGGCCAGGCCGACCCGGCACTGGTTGGCCAGCAGTTCGCCGACCGCGCGGACACGGCGGCTGCCGAGGTGATCGATGTCGTCCAGCACCCCGTCCCCGCGACGGAGGTTGAGGAGGTATTTCATCGACGCCAGGAAATCCTTCGGGGTCATCACCCGCTCGTCGTCATCGACGTCGAGGCCGAGCTTCTGGTTGATCTTGTAGCGGCCGACACGGGTCAGATCGTATTTCTTCGGATCGAAGAAAAGGCGCTTCAGCAGGGCGCGGGCGTTGGCCACGGTCGGCGGATCGCCAGGCCGGAGGCGGCGGTAGATGTCCTTGAGCGCTTCCTCCTCGTCGTGGGCGGGATCCTTCTTCAGCGACTTGATGAGCAGGTCCTCGTGGGACGCCGTCACCACCGGGATATTCTTGATCCCGAGCGCCAGCAGCTGGCTGACCACCGCGATGGTGAGCGGCTCGTAGGCCTTGGCGACGATGACGTCGCCATCGACGATGTCGTTGAAGATGACCTTCTTCGCCAGCTCGGCCTCGTCCATGGTGGGATCGAGCTTCAGCTTCTCGATGTCGTAGAACTCCTTGATGATGTCCTCGTCGGTCGGGTAACCGATGGCGCGCAGGAAGGTCGTCGCCAGGAACTTGCGGCGGCGGCGGCGGCGATCGAGGTAGACGTAGAGCAGGTCGTTGGTGTCGAACTGGACCTCGACCCAGGAACCGCGATCGGGAATGATGCGGAAGCCGTAGAGGATCTTGCCGTTGAGGTGCTGGTTGGTCTCGAAGCAGACGCCGGGCGAACGGTGCAGCTGGCTGACCACGACGCGCTCCGCGCCGTTGATCACGAAGGTGCCGCGGCGGGTCATGAGGGGCAGCTCACCCATGTAGACGCGTTCTTCCTTGGTGCCGGTCTCGTCTTTCAGGGAGAAGGTGACGTAGAGCGGGGCGCTGAAGGTTTCCCCGTCGCGCAGCGCCTGGAGCGAGGTCAGCTTCGGTTCGCCGACCTCGTAGCGGGCGAAGTCGAGCGTGAATTTCTCGTCGTAGGACTCGATGGGAAACACCTCGCGAAAGACCGCCTCGAGCCCGATGGGGTCGCGCTCGCTGGGTGCAAGGTCCTGCTGGAGGAACTCCTTGTAACTCTCGAGCTGAACCTCGATGAGGTTCGGTGTCTCGATCACTTCCTTGAGTTTGCCGAAGTAGAGACGTTCTGCTGTTGCTGCCTTTGCCATGTCGCGGTGCCTGGTTACTGGGTCTGGGGTCGGTCGGGGGAGAGTGCCGGGCCTTGCCATCCGGGCACGCGAAACGAGAGATCCCTGAAAAGGGCAACGCCGCGCCACCGGGACTCGGTCCCTGGATTCGCCTGGAAAATCGGTTTCCCGTTTTCGAGACGACAAAGCCTGGAGGCTTCCAAGCCTCCAGGATTTATCGTCCGGCCGCTAGGTGGCCGGGAGCTATCCGTGGAAATTTCGATGGGGTAATTCTTGGGCTCTCGCCGATGGCCACCGCCCTCGTTCCGGGGTTTCGGAGAGGGCGGCGGCTCGAAAATCGGCGAAAAAAGCCGCGGGATTTCCGGTCGATTACTTGAGTTCGACCTTCGCGCCGGCTTCTTCGAGTTTCTTCTTCATTTCTTCGGCTTCGTCCTTGGAAGCGCCTTCCTTCAGGGAGGAGGGAGCGCCTTCGACGAGCTTCTTGGCGTCGGCGAGACCGAGGCCGGCAACCGCTTCGCGGACGGCCTTAATCACGGCGATCTTGTTGTCGCCAAAGGAGGCAAGGACAACGTCGAACTCGTCTTTCTCCGCCGCGGCTTCACCGCCGCCGTCGCCGGCAGCCGGAGCCGCCATGGCCACCGCAGCCGGGGCCGCGGCACTGACGCCCCACTTTTCTTCGAGGGCTTTGACGAGATCCGCCACTTCAAGAACGGTCAAACCGCTCAGTTGATCAACAATGCTATCGATATCAGCCATATTCTTGGTGGGTGTCGTCGCACCGGCAGGCCTGCCGTCGTTTAAGGAACGAAGCCTCGCTCCCGACGAGGAACCCGGTTTCAGGTTCGATGATGTTTTTTCGTTTCTGGTTTTCGGCCGGCCTCACAGGATGAGCGAAGCCGACCAAAAGTTTTTTCTGTTTTTCAGGAAAGGTTCGGAATCGCGAGCGATCATTCGCCCTTGTCGACGCGGGCCTGGAGCACGCGAGCGAGCTGGGTGATGGACTCGTTGAGGACGGTGGCCAACTGGCGGCCGGGAGTCTGGAGCACGCCGAGGAGCTGGGCCTGGAGCACTTCCTTGGGCGGAAGATCGGCCAGGGCATTCACCTGGGCCACGTCGAGGACCTCCCCGTCGAGAGCGCCGCCACGGATCACGGGACGCTCGAATTCCTTGTGGAAATTCTTCAGCGTCTTGGCGGCGGCACAGACGTCGCTCTCGCCGGTGACGATCGCGGTCTGTCCCGAGAGCATTTCGTTGATCGTCTCGGGCACCTCGGCATCCGAGGCGGCCCGCTTCACGAAGGTGTTCTTGGCGACATGGAACTCCGCTCCGGCGGCGCGGAGGCGGTTCCGCAGTTCCTCGAACTGGGGAACGGTCATCCCGGCGTAGTCGGCCACCAGCAGGAAGGGCGACTGGTTGATCCGCTCCAGGAGGGTGTCGATGATGAGTTGTTTCTCAGCTTTCATCGTTCAAAAATGGTTTCGGTCGAAAAATTATCGGGGTTGGTTCCTGGCCTGGATCACTTGCGGTAGGCGCTGATATCGAGCTTGATGCCGGGCGACATCGTCGCCGCGAGGGCACCGTTCACCAGGTAGTTGCCCTTGGCCGAAGCCGGCTTGGCGGCGACGATCGATTCGATCACCGCTTCGGCGTTCTCCTGCAGCTGTTGGGGCTCGAAGGAAGCCTTGCCGATGGCCACGGAGATGTTGGCGTTGCGATCGAGCTTGAAATCGACCCGCCCGGCCTTCACCGCCTTGACCGCCTCGGCGGTGTCGTCGGTCACGGTGCCGGTCTTGGGATTCGGCATGAGGCCGCGGGGCCCCAGTTGCCGGCCCAGCTTCCGCACTTCAGCCATAGCGGCGGGAGTGGCGATGACCACGTCGAAATCGAGCCACCCATCCTGGACCTGCTTGATCATGTTGTCGTAGCCGACGTGCTCGGCTCCGGCATTCTTCGCCGAGGTGGCGGCCTCTCCTTCGGCGAACACGAGAACGGTCACTTCCTTGCCGCTCCCGTGGGGCAGCGGACAGGTGCCACGCACCATCTGGTCGGACTGGCGCGGATCGACCCCCATCTTGAAGGAGATGGTCACGGATTGGTCGAACTTCAAACCGGGGAACTTCTTCACGAGTTCCACGGCTTCGGTCAGGGGATACTGTTTCTCGGAATCCACCAGCTTGGCGGCTTCCAGGTAGCGTTTGCTTCGTTTCTTCGACATGGTATCGGGAGCAGTGGTGACGAGCCCGATTGCGGACTCTCCTGCGGTTGGTGTTTTCTGGGTGATGCCCTCGCGCCGCGAACCGCGACCTCGGGAAAAGAGAGATACAGGGGAGGGAAAATCGGCGCTTTCGTCGCGACGAAACTTTCCCGGTTCGATCAATCGACGACCTCGATGCCCATCTGGCGGGCGGTGCCCTCGATGATCTTCATGGCGGCGTCCTCGTCGTTGGCGTTGAGGTCGTCCATCTTGGCGCGGGCCACCTCCAGCACCTGGGCGCGGGTCAGCTTGGCCACCTTCTTCTTGTTGGGCTCGCCGGAACCCGAAGCGATGTTGGCGGCCTTCTTCAGCATGATCGCTGCCGGCGGCTTCTTGGTGACGAACGTGAAGCTCTTGTCCTTGTAGACACTGATCACGACCGGCAGGATGTCGCCGGCGCTCTGCTGGGTGGCGGCGTTGAACGCCTTGCAGAACTCCATGATGTTCACGCCGGCCTGACCGAGCGCGGGACCGACCGGCGGCGACGGATTCGCCTGTCCGGCCGGGATCTGCAGTTTGAGTGATTTGACAACTTCCTTCGCCATCGGGTGAGTCTCAGGTTGAGATTAGGGGGGAGTGAGTGGTTTCTTTCGGATTGAGTCGACAGCCGGTGTCCGGCCCGACAGGTTCAGCCGCGCTCGACCTGCCAGTATTCGAGGGGCACGAGCGTCTCGCGGCCGAAGATGTTCACGGACACCATCAGCTCGCCCTTCTCCTCGTTGATTTCCGCGACGACGCCGTTCTGACCCTCGAAAGGCCCGTCGGCCACGGTCACGGAATCACCGGGCTCGAACTGGATCGCCGGCTTGACGCTGTCTTCGCGCTCCTTGATCTGCATCAGCATGCTCTCCACCTCGTGGCGGGGCATCGGCACCGGGTGATCCTTGGCGCCGGCGAAATTGATCACGCCCGGGGTTTCGCGGATGAAATACCAGGTCTTGTCGACGAGCCGGTTCTTCTCGTCGAGCAGGTGCATGTTGACGATCACGTAGCCGGGGAAAAACTTCCGGTTGGTCTCCATCTTGCGACCACCCTTGACCTCCGAAACGCGCTCGGTGGGAACGAGGACGTCGAAAATGAGTTCGCTCATTTCCTCCGCCTCGATCCGGCGGCGAATGTTGTCACGGACTTTCATCTCCTGGCCGGAAAGGACCTGGACGACGAACCACTGATCGTTCGGTGCGGGGACGGAAGGCATGACTCTGGAAAATTGCGCGAGAGGAAAAATCTGGGACGGAAGCGGGGAACGGCCGAACCGGCACCCGCGAAGGCGAGACAGCGGACGACCGGCGGGGAGGGGCGAGGCCTAGCCTCCGAATCCCACGGTGATGGCTTTCACCACGTTCACCATGATGAAGTCGGAAAAAGCCACGAAAGCGCCGAGCAGCAGCGTGGCGATAAGGACGACCACGGTCGAGTCGATCAGCTGCTTGTAGCGCTTGAAACCTTTTTCCTTGGGATCCCACGGCCAGGTTGCCTTGTGCAACTCGGAGCGGACTTCACCGAAAAATTTGCCGACTTTTCCGAACATGAATGAGGTGGTGGGGAGAAGGCTTGAAGAAAAGAAGAAAAACCCGCATTCGAAGACCTCCGGATCTCCTTCGCTTCAGAACCACACCGAGCTTGGACTCGCCGGAACGATCTTCCCTGGGAAGCGGTTCGGTTCCGGAAAGTGGCAGGGCAGGCGGGACTCGAACCCACAACCAACGGTTTTGGAGACCGCTACTCTACCAATTGAGCTACTACCCTGTCTCGTTCTGTCGCCCCGGCGTCGCCGCGGAGCGGATCGACCGGGATTCGGAAATCTACGCGGCTTTCAGCCGTTTTCTATCTACTTCTTCCTTGGAGAAAAAGCGCGGGTCGAGTGCCCGCCCGCCCTCCGGTCGCCCGATGGACGGACACTGGTCGGCGGGTGAAGATTCGAACCTGCGCGGTTTCTCGGGTTTGTTTCTGGGGTCGAGACCGCCCCGAGCCCTACCGAGCGGACCTCGGGAAGGCGCGGGGCGGAAAATTTCTGCAGCGTTTCCGGCAACCGGGCGACCGCGTTCGAACGGCCACCCAACCACCTTCCGCGCCGCGCTATCAGTCGAGAATTTCGGCGACACGGCCGGCACCGACGGTCCGACCACCTTCGCGGATCGCGAAACGGATGGTCTTCTCCATGGCGATGGGCGTGATCAGCTCGACTTCCATGGCGATGTTGTCACCAGGCATGACCATTTCCACCCCGTCGGGCAGCTTGATGGTGCCGGTCACATCGGTCGTCCGGAAGTAGAACTGGGGACGGTAGTTGCTGAAGAACGGAGTGTGGCGACCACCTTCGTCCTTGCTGAGCACGTAGACCTCGGCCTTGAACTTCTTGTGCGGAGTGATCGAACCGGGCTTGGCGATGACCTGGCCGCGCTCGATGTCTTCCTTCTTGGTGCCACGAAGGAGGAGACCGACGTTGTCACCGGCCTGGCCTTCGTTGAGCAGCTTGCGGAACATTTCGATGTCGGTCACGGTGGTCTTCACGGTGTCGCGAATCCCGACGATCTCGACTTCTTCCATCTTCTTGATGATGCCGCGCTCGATACGGCCGGTGGCCACGGTGCCGCGACCTTCGATCGAGAACACGTCTTCGATCGGCATGAGGAAGTCCTGATCGACCGGACGCTCCGGAAGCGGGATGTACTCGTCGACGGCTTCCATCAGCTTGAGGATGTTCTCCTTCTGCTCGGGGTCACCTTCGAGAGCCTTGAGAGCGGAACCCTTGACGATCGGAATGTCGTCGCCGGGGAACTCGTACTGGCTGAGGAGGTCGCGGACTTCCATTTCGACGAGATCGAGGAGTTCTTCGTCATCGACCATGTCGACCTTGTTGAGGAAAACCACGAGCGCGGGCACGCCCACCTGACGGGCGAGCAGGATGTGCTCACGAGTCTGGGGCATCGGACCGTCGGCGGCACTCACCACCAGG
>JAUIGT010000210.1 GCA_030432615.1 Verrucomicrobiia bacterium | reverse complement strand
CCGCACCGCTCGGATTTGATGAAAAAGGCAACAATCAGCGTCGCAGACGGCGAATGCTAGGAATTCGCGGCCCATTTTCCGCCTGGCTGCGTTCCGTCTCACTCTGTTGGGCTCGCCCAACTCCGTTCGACGCGCCTTGCCAGTCGAAAAATGGACTCGCGCCGAACAGTCCGCCAATTTGTCCAAACACCCTGGAATGTCAATTCGGCGGTCGATCCGTTGCGCCCCAAACCCGTTGCGTGGAAGACAGGAAACTCGTAGTCTACCAAAGATGAGCACGGTCCTTGAATCTCCGGAAATCGAGCTGTCCGAGACAGATCGTCACGCTTTCAACCTGGCCGTCTGGAAGCGCCTGGTGAATGATCCCGCGTTGGCCGCGCTGCCTTATCGGGTCGAAACAGACCGCTTTGGTCAAATGCTCATGTCGCCTCCTCCCGCTCCTTCTCACGGCAATCGCCAAGTCGAAATCGGAAGAATCCTGGCAAATGCCCTGCCCGAGGGAAAAGTAGTTTCCGAATGCCCAATCTCGACCCGCGAGGGAGTAAAAGCAATCGACGTGGCCTGGTGTTCCCGGGAAAAGTGGGAGCGCCTTGGTGACCAGGTCTGCTTTCGGGAGGCGCCCGAGATCTGCGTCGAGATCATTTCGCCGACCAACACCAAGGGGGAGATGGCGGAGAAAAAGACTCTCTATTTCGAGGAGGGAGCGGAAGAGGTGTGGTTTTGTGAACTGGATGGTCGGATGACCTTCCACCTCGGCGCCGACCAGCCCGCCTCGGAGGAGTCGGGTCGCCTGCCTGATTTCCCGAAGCTGATCAGCTGAGAGGCCTCACCAACTTTCCGCGAACATTCGCGGTTCGGGTTCGTCTCCGGCGAATTGCTCCAGCAACTCGCGAAAACGATCCGACCGGGGAACGGTGGGGCCGAGTCTCACCAGCGGCACGAGAACGAAACGTCGCTCCTCCAGGCGTGGATGAGGTAGTGCGAGGCGGGGCGTTTCCACCTCGAGGTCCTCGAGATAGAGTAGATCCAGGTCGAGGGTCCGGGGGGCGTTCTTCGGACGTTGGCCGGGGCGGCCGAGGGAGCACTCGATCGCCTGGGTGAGATCGAGCAGGTCTTCGGGCTCGCGATCGATCTCCATCTGGATCACGGCATTGAGAAAGGACGCGGTGCCTGGCGCACAACCGACCGGTTCGGTTTCGTAGAGAGGGGAAACCAGGAAATCCGATTCCGCGCCCTCGTGAAGCCCCCGGAGCCTTTCCCGAGCGGCGCGCAGGTATCCGGTCCGGTCGCCGACGTTCGACCCGAGGGAAATACCGGCCCGTCGCTTCTCCGTGTTCAGTGTTCCGGGCGGGTTGAATTACCGAAGCCCCAGCACATCTTCCATGTCGAAGAGTCCGCTGGTTTTCCCTTCGGAGGCGACCCACTTGGCGGCGCGGATGGCGCCGTTGGCGAAGGTGTTTCGACTGCTGGCCTTGTGGGTGAGTTCGACGCGCTCGCCGTCACCGGCGTAGATGACGGTGTGATCACCAACCACGTCGCCACCGCGGAGGGCGTGAACGCCGATTTCCTTGTCGGTGCGGGCGCCGACATCACCGAATCGGCCGTGCCGGGTGTCCTCGTCGTAGGAAACGCCACTGACTTCGGCCAGGATCTCGGCGAGGCGCCGTGCGGTTCCACTGGGAGCGTCTTTCTTGTGCCGGTGATGCATCTCCACGACCTCGAGGTCGAAGTCGTCGCCGAGAATCTCGGTGGCCTTGCGGGTCAGCCAGAAGAGCGTGTTCACGCCGACGGAAAAGTTCGGCGCGTGAACCACGGGAATGGTCTCCGAGGCTTTCCGGATCGCGGTCAATTGCTCGTCGCTGTGGCCGGTGGTCCCCATGACGAGGGTCTTGCCGTGTTCCACGCAGGCGGCGACGAGCTCGTCGGTGAAAGAGGGAAGGGTGAAGTCGATCACCGCGTCGCATTTCACGATCGCGTCCGCGAGCGAATCGCCGACATCGATGCCGGCGGCGACTTCGGCTTCGGGATCGTCCGCAGCGCAGGAGGTCACGGCCTGGCCCATGCGGCCCCGGTTTCCAGTAACAAGTAGCTTCAACATGGCTGGTGGTCGGTAATCGCCCGGTCTTTCGACCTCACTGGATGCCCAGTTCCTGGAGCGTTCCCTTGAGTTCAGCGACCTTTTCCTCAGTCATGGGAACCATGGGCAGGCGGAGATCCGGCTGGCAAAGCCCGGCGATTCCCAACGCCGTCTTGATGGGCACGGGATTGGTGTCGAGCTTCAGGAAAGCGGAGAAAAGGGGGTAGTATTGGCGGTGCAGGGCCTGGGCGTCACCGAGGCGGCCTTCGCCCATGGCCTTCACGAGGTCCACCATGACGGCGGGAATCAGGTTCGACGCGACGCTGACCACGCCGCAGGCGCCGACGGACATGAAGGGCACCGTGAGCGAATCATCCCCGGAAAGGATCTCGAAATCGTCGGGCAGGGCGGCGCGCAGTTGGCTGACGCGTTCGGCGCTGCCACCGGCTTCCTTGAGGGCCTTGATGGTCGGGCAGGCTTCGGCGAGACGGGCCACGGTCTCGACCTCGATCGCGATTCCGCAGCGCCCCGGGATCGAGTAGAGCATCAGCGGAATCTCCGTGGCCTCGGCGATCAGCTTGTAGTGCTGGAAGAGTCCCTCCTGCGAAGGCTTGTTGTAGTAGGGCGCCACCAGCAGGGCGGCATCGGCCCCGGCTTTCTCCGCCGCCTGGGTCAGGGTGATGGCTTCGTCGGTGGAATTCGAGCCGGTACCGGCGATCACGAGACCGCGCTTCGCGGTGTGCTGGACGGCCAGTTCGATGACGCGGATGTGTTCCTCGTGGCTGAGGGTGGGCGATTCACCGGTGGTCCCCACCGGAACGACGCCCGAGATGCCGGCTTCGAACTGCTTGTCGATCAGCGCGCAGAAAGCGTGGGCGTCCACGGCGTGGCCGTGGCCGGTGAAGGGAGTGACGAGGGCGGTGTGGGTTCCGGCGAACATGGGCGTGTGAAAGCGAGAATAGTGAAGAAGCGGCTCGGGTAAAGTGCGAAGGTGGTTTTGGAGGCGGAAACGCCGGCGAGCGGTGGGAATTCGCCGTTCCGAAGCCGGGATCGGGCGGGAATGGGTTCACGCGCCGGCTGCGGCGATTTCAGTCGGCGGATTCGCGATCGACGTGGGGATGGCTCACAGTTCGATCGTTCCGGTGAAGGTCATTTCGGCCGGACCGAGGAGGCGGACGTCCTTGAAATCCCCGTCGCGAGTCTTTCGAAAGGTCACCTCCAGCGTCTCGCCGCCGCGCACGTCCACCTTGATGGGGCGGTCGCCGTCGTTGAGTTCATGGTGCATGATGGCACAGGCCACCATGCCGGTGCCGCAGGCGAGGGTCTCGTCCTCGACACCGCGCTCGTAGGTGCGGATGGCGATGTGATCGGGAGCCAGGACTTGGACAAAATTGGCGTTGGTGCCCGCGGGCGAGAAGTGATCGTGCCGGCGGATGGCGCCGCCGAACCGACGGATGTCCACCAGCTCGAGGTCATCGACGAAGACCACGGCGTGGGGCACGCCCGTGTTGACGGAACTGACGGCGAGCAGTTCGCCATCGACCGCGAGGTCGGTATCGAGTTCGAGATCGAAGGGTTCGCTCAATTCGATCCGAACCTGGTCGCCTTCGAATTCGGCCCCGATGACGCCGGCGATGGTCTCGAAGGTCATCTTCTCGAACTTTCCCCCGCTGATCTCGTTGGCGAATCGGGCGAAGCAGCGGGCGCCGTTCCCGCACATCTCGGCTTCGCCGCCGTCGGCGTTGTAGTAGCGCATGCGGAAATCGGCTCCCGATTCCGCCTTCTCGACCGCCAGGAGGCCATCGGCGCCGATTCCGCGCTGGCGGTTGCAGAGCAGGGCGATCTGCTCCCGACTCAGGTCGAGCGAGCCGTCACGATTGTCGAGAACGACGAAATCGTTCCCGGCGCCGTTCATCTTGGTGAAGTTCAGGGTCATGGGAAAAGCGTTCTACTAAACCACGGAAAACACGGAATACACGGAATACACGGAAGTCCCTCAAAAAAAACAGGGAGGATTCACGCGAGATCAACAGGGTAGGGTCGTGGGCAATACCCTGTTGGATCAGGCGGATTTCACCGCCTCGACGAGCGGGGCCACGAAGGCTTCCACCTTCGCCGCGACATCGTCGGAATCGGCGTTGTCGGCGACCTGGCGGACGATGGCGCTCCCGACGACCACGCCATCGGAGGCCCGCGCGACTTCGGCGGCCTGCTCGGGGGTGGAAATGCCGAAACCGACCGCGACGGGCAGGTCGGTGTGTGCCTTGATCGCCGCCACGTTGTCGGCGATGCCCTCGGCGAGCGTGGTCTGGGCGCCGGTAACGCCTTCCCGGGAAACGTAGTAGATGAAGCCCTCGCTGGACTTCGCGAGCATGGGAACGCGGTCCTTCGGCGTGGTCGGGGCGATGAGGCGGATGTGACGCAGGTCGGGGAGTTCGTGCAGTTCCGCGTTCTTCGGGGATTCGTCCGGAGGCAGGTCGAGAAGGAGAACGCCGTCGGCGCCGGCGGCCGCGGCCTCGTGGTGAAATTTCTCGAAGCCGTAGGTGTAGACGGGGTTCAGGTAGGTGAAGAGCACCAGGGGCAGCTCCGATTCCTTCCGGAAATCGCGAATCAGGTCGAGCACCTTCGGCAAACTGGCGCCGGCCTCGAGGGCCCGGTGGGCGGCCATCTGGTTGACGATGCCGTCCGCCATGGGGTCGGAGAAGGGGACGCCGAGTTCGATGACATCGACGCCGGCCCGCTCCAGGGCGCGCATGATCTCCAGCGACCGTGCCAGGTCCGGGTCACCCGCGCAAATGTAGGCGACGAAGCCGGCTTTCCCCTCGGATTTGAGGTCGGCGAATTTCTGGTCGATGCGATTGAGAGCCATGAGCAAAGGCGAGGAAAGAACCACAGATGGACGCGGAATCAACCGAACGAACGCGGAATGGGTAGCGTGGAACGTGGTAAGGAAAAGAACCGGTGAGATTCGACGTAATTTTTCGCGAGAATTCCTGCGAATTTTCGGATTTTGGTGTTTGTTGGCGACTTCCCTCGCTGTTCTCAACTCGCTCCTGTATTCCGCGCTCCGACTTCCGCGTTTCCTTTCCCATGTCTGACATCTGGCAACAAGCGCATCCCTGGCTCGAAAGTCTCGTCGCCTACGACCCGGGCAAACCGATCGAGGAAACCGCCCGCGAACTCGGGCTCGAACCCGGCGACATCATCAAGGTGGCCTCGAACGAAAATCCGCTCGGCCCGTCACCGAAGGCGGTCGTCGCCATGAAGGAAGCCTGCGAGCAGGCCCACATCTATCCCGACGGAGGTGGCTACAAGCTGCGAACCGCCATCGCCGAGAAGTTCGGGCTGGAACGCCAGAACGTGGTTCTCGGCAACGGCTCCAACGAGATCATCGAACTGGTCGGCCACGGCTTCCTGAATCCGGGCGACAATGTCATCGCCGCCGAGCACGCCTTCGTGGTCTACAAGCTGATGGCGACTCTCTTCGGTGCCGACACCATCGAGGTGCCGGATCCCGGTTTCGTTCACGATCTCGACGCCATGGCGGCGGCGATCACGCCGGAGACCAAGGAGGTCTTCATCGCCAATCCCAACAACCCGACCGGCACCCTCGTCGGGCAGGAGGAGATCGATCGCTTCATGGCCAAGGTGCCCGAGCACGTCATCGTCGTTTTCGACGAGGCCTACTACGAGTTCCTCGACACCCCTCCGGACACGGTCAGGTATGTCCGGGAAGGCCGGAACGTGATCATCATGCGGACCTTTTCCAAGATCCAGGGGCTCGCCAGTCTCCGGATCGGTTACGGACTCGCACCTGCCCACTTGGCCGATGTCCTGCAGAAGTGCCGCCAGCCCTTCAACGCCAACGCCATTGCCCAGGCCGGTGCCTTGGCGGGGCTCCTCGACGACGAGCACCAGGAGCGGACCCGCGAGGTGAACCGGGAAGGCCGGGATTTTCTCCAGCAGAGCTTCGAGGAAATGGGGCTCGAGTATGTGCCCAGCCACGCCAATTTCGTTCTCGTGAAGGTCGGCGACGGTGATCGGGTCTTTTCCGAGATGCTGAAACGCGGCGTCATCATCCGCGCCATGCGCGGGTACAAGCTGCCCGACTGGGTGCGGATCTCCGTGGGCACCATGGAGCAGAACCGCCGGTGCATTGCGACCTTGAAAGAGGTACTGGCGGCGGGTTAGGCTTCGCGAATGATAGGTGAGCGCTCCAAGGCATTTCGGCGACTGCTTTGGATTGCCGTGATCCTCGTCGTCTTCCGGTTGGCCATGACCTGGTCGGACTCTCGCTCCTGGCGGGGGTTCGAGATGGATTTCTGGTTGGGGGAATTTCGGCTCGAGTTGGTTCTCAATGCGGGATTCGCAGGATTCGATTGGGACTACGGCTCCGCCTATCCAATTCGTAAATCCTTCGCCGGCTTCACCGCTTCGCGTTCGCGAACCGACTGGATCCCCTATTCCTCGTATTTCCGATTCGATGCCGGGAGTGGTCACTTGATTCTGCCGTTGGAAGCCTGGATTCTGCTCTCGATACCCTTCGTGTTGCTGGCGGGGCGGTTCTCGAACTGTATCAGAAGGCTGAAGACGGCGGAGGAGGCGGAATCGGACAACGAAGCAAGTCGAGACGAGCTTGGCGGTTCCCGGGAGATCTCGTGAGGTTGGTTGCCCGGTGTCGGGACTGCTGGAACACATGCTGCGACATAGGTCATGAGAAACAGAAACCGAGGGCTTCCAGCGCCATGGGTGGCGATATTGTTCGTTTCCGCGGCCTTCCCCGGATTTCTGGCGGGCAATTCACGGGACTTGCCTCCGCCAATGCCGCGGGACCTGCTTGCCGAGGAGGTCGGAGAAGTCGCTGTTTTCGGAACTCTCCAAGGCGGCGCAGCAGTGGACGGTGCGGACCAGGAGAAACTGATGCCGGCGCCCGGATTCATCGGCCGGTTTCTGAAAGAGGGAGTCTATCGACCGCGATCTCCCTACGGCGAGAAAAGGCGGAACCTCCGAGCCCGGGCCGAGGTCGCGGCGGAGCGATGGAAGGCGGCGAACCCAGCCAACGGCTTCGATGAAACGCCGCTCAGTCCGGAGCGCGAGGCGGAACTGGAGGGATTCCGGGAAGAGGCGGAGGCGTTGAAGGAGCGCTACGCCCGCTTTTTCTCGATCGAGGGGGCGATGATGGATGCCAACGGGCGAATTCTCCTCTGGCGACTGCTCTCCCCGGTCTTTCTCCAACTGGAGTGCCGCGATGGGCTCTGTTTCCTGGAACTGGACAAGGAGGCGGCGGTGACGCTGGTCGCGGCGCCGACCTCGAGTGCGGAGATCGAGTTGCCGGATCTTTCTCGGGGGAAGGTTTCGCACTTTCGCTTCTTCTTTCCGCCGACGGGGGATGACCAGGAGATTTCCGTGGTCGTCGTGAGGGATTTCCTGGAACAGGGGCGACCGGTTCCGAAAGCGCGGTTGCTTTCCCCTGACAATCCCTGCCGGTTCGTGACCACGCATTGGCTCGACGGGAGCCGACTCAGGATCTTTCCCGACTTGTCGAGAGATCGGATGGGAAATCCCATCGTCGGAGGACTTCCCCTCGGTTCCGGCGGATCCTTTGCCTCCGTGTTCCCCGATCGCGCGGGCCATCTTTGGCTGGCGGAATTGCTGACGGATGCCCACCTGAAACTCACGGATCGGCGGGGTCGCTCGGTGATTCTGGAGCATCCGGTCGTGCTCACCTCTGGACACGGTCGGGAGAAGAAGAATGAGCCCTGATCAGAGCCCCCTGCGATAGCAGCCCCTTTCCATGGGGCGGTTGCGATCGGGCGGATGGTGGTCGATGAATGCGACTCATGAACGACGACACCATCGCCGCCATTGCCACGCCTCCGGGACAGGGCGCCATCGCCCTGATCCGGGTTTCCGGGACGCGGGCGCGCGGAATCGCGGAAGAGGTCTTTTCGCGACGGGTGACGACGCCGCGGCTCCAGGTGTTTGGCACCGTCGCGGACGCGGATGGTCAGGTCATCGATGAGGTGTTGTTGACCTGGTTCCAGGCACCGCACAGCTACACGGGCGAGGACACCCTCGAGATCTCCTGCCACGGGGGCCTGCTGGTAACGCAAAAGGTCCTGGAGCGGGTGCTCGAAGCCGGGGCCCGTCCGGCGGAAGCGGGGGAATTCTCCCAGCGAGCGTTTCTCAACGGCAAGATGGACCTGACCCAGGCGGAGGCGGTCATGGACCTGATCTCGGCGCAGACGGACCTGGCCCTGAAGGCGGCGCACGAGCAGTTGTCGGGCCGGCTGGGAAATGCGCTCACGCAACTCCGCGAGGACCTCATCGGGATCGTGGCCCATGTCGAGGCCTACATCGATTTCCCCGAGGAGGACATCGATCCGGAGACGGGAGAAGCGTTGCTCGGTCGCATCGATGCGGTCCGGAAAACGATTGATCAACTCCTCGCCACCGCCGACCAAGGGCGCATCCTGCGCGAGGGCGTCCGCACGGTGATCTGCGGGGCTCCGAATGTGGGCAAGTCCAGCCTGCTGAACGTGTTGTTGGGATTCGACCGGGCCATCGTCAGCGATACCGCCGGGACGACCCGCGACACGATCGAGGAGGTCATCAATTTGCGTGGAATCCCTCTTCGTCTCATTGATACCGCGGGAGTTCGCGAGAGCGAGGATCTCATCGAGCGCGAGGGAATCAGCCGGACCCAGGCCCAGATTGCGAATGCGGAGCTGGTGCTGGAAATGGTGGATGTTTCCGCGCCGAAAAGCGGTGCCGGAAGCGAGGAAATCGCCGCGTCGATCCCTCCGGGAACGCATCACCTGCGACTGCTCAACAAGATCGATCGCGGCGAGCACGAGGAGTGGGCCGGCGCGGAGGGCGTGCGGCTTTCCTGCACCGAAAAGCAGGGCATCGATACCCTGACCGAGGCCATCTTCGCCAAGCTCGGCGGGCCCGGCGCCAACTGGGGCGCCGACCTGGTGGCCATCAACGCGCGTCACAAGCGTTGCCTCGCCCGGGCGGCGGAGGACTTGGCCAATGCCCGTCAGCGGTTGGCGGGAGGGGAATCCCCCGAGTTCACCGCGCTGGAACTCCGATCCGCTCTCGATGCCATCGGGGAGGTGGTCGGGAAGACGGACGTGGAAGAGATCCTCGGCGAGATCTTCAGCACGTTCTGTATCGGGAAATGAATGTGGGGCAGAATTGTATTCTGCCGAATCAGAGAGGATAGACCGGTTCTCGAAAGTCTTTTCGCCAATCGGTGTTTCTTCTTTGGTCTGGATTCTTGCTCGCTTCGCTCGTTGAGATTCTCAAACCAGCCAAAACCTACTGTGGCTGTGTTCCTTTTCGGTCACGGAGCCCGCTCCGCTTCCTCAAAGCGCCTTGCCACACCGAGTTTTGACTCGGCCGATTCACGCAAACACTTTCGAGAAACGGTCTAACGGCACGCTGGCGACACCGCATCTTTCCTGGTTCCGATGGCAGATTGAAAATCTGCCCCACCCACGAAAAAACGCCGCCCCGTTTCCGGAGCGGCGTTCTTCGAAAATGGCTGGCGGGATCGTCTCAGGAAGCGGCCGCTTCCTCGACTTCTTCTTCCGCTTCACTGGCCGGCACGTAGGCGTCGACCCATTCGATGTAGGCCATGGCGGCCGAATCGGAACGGCGCTGGCCG
>JAUIGT010000209.1 GCA_030432615.1 Verrucomicrobiia bacterium | reverse complement strand
GGCGAGCGACTGACCCAATTCCCGGCCGACCTGCTGGTATCCGGCGGTGGTGCTGTTCGGTGTGTTCCACGCGGTTTCCAGAGTCACCGAGACAACATGCGGGCGGCAGTGCGTGGTGACCCAGTTCTTGCTGATCGCGTTCCACGCCTTGGGATCGTATTTCTGTCCGGAGACGATGGTCTTGCCCGTGAAACGAAGCGGACCGGTCATCTCCGCCTTGGCCGCTTCGATGAAGGCGAGGAGGTTTTCCCGGGCGGGCGCCGAAAGCACTTCCGGGGGAGGCACGAAGAAGAAGGGAAAGCGATCCGAGGCACTGGGATTGTGCAGGTCCACGTAGATCGCCAGCCGGTTCTCCGCGGCGGCGGACCGGAGTTCCCGCTGGGCCGCCTCCACCGCTCGCCAATGCGGATTCGACGTCCAGTCCCGGTTGTGATCCTGCGGGCTCTGGTTCTTGCCGCCCGCTCCCCGATGGACGTTGTCGATGTCCATGATCGGGACGAGGACGACTTCCGCGGAGTTTCTCAGGCGGACGGCGGACGGTTCCTCCGAAGCTAGCCATTCGGCGAAGCCTTTCGCGACCCAGCTGGAGCCGGATTCCCAGGCGTGCTGGCGGGCGTTGAGCCAGACCAATGGCGCGGCCGGGTCCCCATTGGGGGGGCGGCTGCGGAGTGCCGGGGTTTCGTGCTCCTCGCGAGACTGGCAGAGGGAAAACGACTCGATTCCCGGAGAGCCGGCGGCGGTCTGCTCGACGAGGGCATGGGCATCGGCGGGGACGAAGGGCGGCCCCCAGGCGACGAGCATCTCGGCGGATTCCGGGGTCAGTTGATACCGGATGCGCTTGCCGGTTCGTGCGCCCGGCTCGGAGTGGCGCCAGGTGCGGCCACCGTCCGTGCTGTAGCTCGCCCGATCCGGGGTGGCCCACGGCGCTTCGCCGACATCGAGCGTCAGCGGCTTTCCGGTTTCCAGGCCGGTGAGTCGGACATACCACCAGCAGCGCCAGCCCTTGCCGGCGTGTTCGGTGGGGTTCAGTTCCAGGTAGGGCTTTGACTGATCAAGTTCAACGACCTCTCCCGAGCCTCCGGGAAAGTCGGTATCCACCTTGATCTCCGCGACGGCCGCGGAGTGGTGGAAGCACCAGAACGTGATGGCGAGAAAGGCGACGGGACAAGGTCTGGGCGCGAGAATCATGGGGGCGCGCATCTTGCCAGATTTCGCACCGATGAACGAAGGAAAAAACGCGCTCGATGGCTCGATCGGTCAGTTGCCCGATTCCGGCTCGGGGCCGTTGGCTTCGGGCGAAGCGGGGGGCGTCTCCGGTTCCTTGTTCTCCTCCTCATCCTCCTTCTCCCGGTCCTTCTTCCTGCCGATGCCAAGGAGCTTCTTGCCGACTCCGGTGACTCCCTTGAGGGTTTCCTCGGCCATGTTCGCCGCTCCCTGGACCGGCTTGCCCGAGGTCAGCGTGTCCTTGACCCCGCCGACCACCGCCTGGGGAATGCCGCTGCCAGCGGCGGCGCCGAGCGTCTTGCCGATGAGATCCTTGGACAGCCCGGTGAGATCGCCAACGGTGCCGACTCCGGGCGCGTTCTTCAGTTTCCACGAGAAATCGTCGAAGGTGCCGGAAGCCTCGACCTCGAGCGCCTTCCCGACGACCTGGGTCAGCACCTTGGTGGCGCCGGAGGTCGAGACGTAGCCGTTGGCGGCGAGGGTCCGCTGGCCGAAATCGACGTCGGCGTCGGCCTTGACCTCGTAGAAATCCCCCTCGAGGAGAATGTCGTCGCTCTTCATCACTCCGTCGGTGAAGGCGAAGGAAGAGGTGAGATCGGCCCCCTCCTGCTCGCCGCGCCAATCGCTCAGGGTGATGGCCGAAAGCAGGGGCCGCAGGGCGCGGAAGATGGGGACGGTGGAAAACTCGGCCTCCACGATCTCGATCTTGCCGTTCCCGTTCAGGGTCGCGGGATCGGAGGAGCCGTTTCCTTCGAAGAAGCCGGACAAGGTGCCGGTCCGGCGCTTTTCGGCGTTGAGAAAGTCGGTGATGGCCTGGAGTTGCAGGGTGTCGAAATCGAGGCGGCCGTCAAAGGTGACCGGTGTCTCGGTCAGTCCGAGATTCATGGCGGGCATGCCCAGCGATCCGCCGAAGACCGCGGTGCGAAAATCCGACAACGCCAGTTGGCCGTCTCCGAGGGTGTATCCGGTCTCCAGTTGCGCGATTTCGGCGACCCGGTTCTCACCGGCGGGCACCTGGATGGCAGGCGCCTGGAAGGTTCCCGAGAGATTCGAGCCGGCCAGCACGGAGCCCAGTGAAATTTCACCGGCGGCGGTGAGCTTCGGGGCTTCGGGAAACCGCGCATGGGAGGAAATCGGGTCCTCGAAACCGAGATCGGTGAGCAGGCCGCCGATATCGACCCCGGAATCGAGAGAATCGAGCGTGAGTTTCCCGGCGGCCAGATCGAGCGTGCCGGTGGCCGCCAGAGACTGCTCACCGCGGGTCAGCTGGAAACGGGGAAAGCCGATTCGCGTGCCCGCCTCGGGGTCGTCGCCCGGCAGGAGCACGGAGAAATTTCCGCCGATCTTGAGCGGTCCGTCCTTGCCGAGGTGCGCGGTCAGGTCGGCGAGTTCGATCTTTCCGTTCGCCCAACGGTAGTCGGTCGAGAGGCCGGAGAATATCAACGGGGCTCGTTCACCCATCGGAATTTCGGCCGGGCCGGCAGCGGTCAGTTTTCCGCTCAGTTCGCTGGAAAGAATGGACTCGAGGTCGAGCGTTCCGCTGCCCTCCAGTTGATAGGGTGGCAGGGAAGGCAAGGTGGGGGTGTCGGCTTTCTCTTTCGGCAGCAGGGACTGGAAGGACGCCGGGTTCAGGCCGGTACGCAGCGAGGAGAGCGCCAGTTTTTCGGCCTCGAAATCCACCGAGCCGCTGGCCGCGAAGTCCCGGTCATCGATGGTGAGTCGGATCTTGGAGAACTCCAGGGTCGGGGGCTGCTCGGGCTCGGACACCAGCGAGAAGGCGACATCGACATCGGTGGCGGAGAGTTCCTTCCAGCGGACGGTGTCGCCGGTGATGGTTCCGGAAACGGTCATCGGCGCCGGGTAGCCGGGACGCTCGAGGGTGAGGCGCAGATCGATCCCGCCGTCCGCCGTGTCCGGGACCTGATCGAGCCACTGGAGAATCGGGGAGAGGTCGATGACTCGCTCGCTGGGATCGGGCCGCTCTTTCGTTTCCTCCGGGGCGGAATCGGAGGAACGGCCGTTCTCCCAGCCCAGCTCGCCATCCACATCGAAGCGGACATCGCGGAAGTTGCCGGCCAGTTCGCGAATCTCGGTCCCTGATCGGTCGATGGAAACGCTGGTGTCGAGATCTTCGATGGCGTAGTCGCCGGAAACGTCGCTGAGCACGAGCCCGGCCCCGTTGGTGGATAGCTGGACGGAGGCGCCCGAACGACCGCGGAGAATGCCGAGGAGGTCGTAGCGAAGCCGGGCCTTGGAAAGGGTGACGGCGGTCGTCTCCCGGGAGGCGTCCCGGAAGATCTTGAGATCCTGGATGGTCAGTCCGCGGAAGGGGGCGAACTCGGAAGTGGTGTATTCCACGTTGATGCCCCGGTCGGCGAGCTGGGCTTCCAGGCGTGTCTTCAATTCCGCGCCGATCCGGTCGCGGAAGAGGTAGGCGGCCGCGGTCGCGATGACCACGAGCCCCAGCAGGACCAGGAAGGCTCGGCGGAAGAATCGGAGAATGGCGCGGGTTCGGCTTGGTTTTCTCGAAGGGGCGGGAACGGGTGCGGGCATGGAGGGGGCTTTCGGGGGCTCGGATTTCCAGAAGAGACGTGTTTCGGCCATCAACGAAGTCTTGAACTTTGTGGTGACAGCCGTGAAAACTGGCGCCTTCCCATGGCTGCAAGTACCCTCTCATCACTTCGTTCCGTCGCAACCGGGATCGTCATCCTGCTGGTGACGAATGCTCCCTTGTCGGCGGAAAACTCGGCGTCGGGCGTGGTTTTCCACGACAAGAACGGCAACCGCAAGCGGGACGCCGGGGAACCGGGCATACCCGGCATCCACGTGTCCAACCAACGCGAGATCGCGACCACGGATTCCGAGGGACGCTGGTCGCTGCCGCACACGGACGACACCATCTTTTTCGTGATCAAGCCTTCGGGCTGGGCGACGCCGGTCAGCGAGCACCAGTTGCCGGAGTTCTACTACATTCACAAGCCGGCGGGTTCCCCGGCGAATTTCCGCTATCCGGGCGTGGCGCCTACGGGGCCGCTGCCGGAGTCGATCGATTTTCCCCTGACTCGCGCGGAGGAGCCGGAGCAGTTCAAGGCCATTCTCTTCGGCGATCCCCAGCCGCGCGACATGGATCAGATCAACTACATCGCCCATGATGTGCTCGCCGAACTGGTCGGGACCGATGCCAAGTTCGGGGTGACCCTGGGTGACATCATGTTCGACAATCTCGACCTCTTCGAGCCGGAAAACGCCAACATCGCGCTGGTCGGCATTCCCTGGTACAACGTCATCGGGAATCACGACCTGAATTTCGATTCGGAGACGGATGCCGATTCCGACGAGACCTACCACCGCGTCTTCGGACCGAACTACTACAGCTTCGACTACGGCCCGGTGCATTTCATCGTGCTCGACGATGTCGAGTGGGGAATCGTTCGTCCCGACGGGAAGCGCACCTACCAGGGTGGGCTCGATGAGCGGCAACTGACCTTCGTGAAGAACGATCTCGCCCTGGTGCCGGAGGAAAAGCTGGTGGTGCTGATGATGCACATTCCGCTGACCACGGTGGAGAATCGGACCGAGCTCTACCGGCTCATCGAGCAGCGTCCCTACAGTCTCTCGATTTCCGGCCACACCCACTGGCACGCCCACCAGTTCATCGATGAAAAGGACGGTTGGCGGGGAGCGAAGCCGCATCATCACATCGTCAACGTCACCGTCTGCGGCACCTGGTGGAAAGGCGAGAAGGACGAGGTCGGCATTCCCCACGCCACCATGCGCGACGGGGCGCCCAACGGCTATTCCATCATCTCCTTCGACGGCACCAGCCACACGCTCGATTTCAAGGCCGCCCGTCAGCCGGCGTCCTACCAGATGAACATCCACGCGCCGGACGAGGTGACCGCCGCCGCGGCGAAGGAGACGATGGTCTACGTGAATGTCTTCAACGGATCGAAGGACTCGGTCGTCCGCATGCGGGTCGGCGAGTCGGAAGAGTGGATCACGCTGGAAAAGACCTTGGAGCCCGATCCCTACTATTCCGAAGTCCGCGCCCGCGAGATGGAGCGGGAGCCGGAAGCGAAGGATCACCTGAACCCGCCCATCGATTCCGATCACCTGTGGAAAGCGGCCTTGCCGGCCGGATTGAAGGCGGGCCCCAACCTCATCCGTGTCGAAGCCACCGACGCCTACGGCCGCAAGCACGAAGCCGAGCGACTGATCCGGGTGAAGTAGTCTGGCCCACGGGGAGTGCGGGCGTCTCGCCCGCATCATCGGTCCTGAGTGGATCGCGACGATCCCAGTGCGCTCACGCCGTGCCCAACAAGCGCCGAAAATTCTCCCCGAGGATCTTCCTTTTCGCCTCCTCGTCGATCTCGGCGGCGGTGACCTTCGCCAGCTCAGTTCCGAGAGATCTCGAGGGCAGGTGACTGCCGAAGATGATCCGTTCCGGACCCAGTTCCCTCACCGCCATCTCGAGGAAGCCGGCGGTGGCGTCGAAGCCCGAGGTCTCCGCGAGCACGTTCGGCTGGTCGCGAACGGCGCGGATGCCCTTTTCCCATTCGCCGCCGGCGTGGGCGCAGACGAAGGGGTAGTCCGGAAACTTCGCCGCCAGTTTCGCGAGATCGGAGGGCGTCGACATGCCGGGGCTCGGATTGCCCCCGGTGATGAACCAGGTGTGCTGCATGATGACGCCGCCGAGATCGATGATGCGCTCCACGAGCCGGGGAAAGTTCGCGTGGGCGCAGTTCAGCGCACCCGGTCCGCCACCGGGAAAATAGACGCCGAGCATGGGACCGTCGCGGAGCCAGCGGTCGAGCGCGTCGAGGGAGGCGGGAACGTCGTTGGCATTGAGCTGGATCATGCCGAGCATCCGGTCCGGCCAGTATTCCATGGGCTTGGTGACCGTCTCCGGCTTTGCGCGAACAAGCGATTCGAAGGCGGGATCGCTGGTGGTGCCGATGCCGACATGGGGAAACCAGCAGAGCTTTTCGAAGCGGCCCAGTTCCAGGGCGGATCGCCGGGCCCGATCCATCTCGGCGAGCACGCCGGAATAGCCGTCCTTGCCCGGATGACCGTGCGAGGGCGTGAAGTAGGAATCCCAGATCCGGTAACCTTCGAGCTGCTCCCGCGAGGGAAGTCCCCAGTGAAAATCGGCGAGGTCCATGGCGGTTTCTTCAGGAAAGGAGCCGCTCGGCGTTTTCCCGGAGCACGGCATGCAGTGGTTTGGGGGCGAGCGCCGATTCATGGACGCGGATCAGCGCGGCCTCGGGAATGAGAAAGGGCGCGTGGGTGCCGAAGAGAACCCGCTCGCGGCCGGCCGCCTCGACCAGGGAGGCGACCCCGTCGCTGCCGTCGGCGCGCGCGGTGTCGAAGTGGAGGTTCGGGATCGCCGCCAGCGCCGCGACCTGGGAAGCCCGGGGACGCAGGTTGAGCAGTTGAACCCGCGCCCGTGGCGCTTGCTTCATCGCTTCGGCGAGCGGAGCGAGATCGACATCGGGAGTGACGAGGGATTCCGGTTGGGTGCGCACATCCTCCAGCGTGACCGTGATCTGCACCAGCAGACCCGCCTTGGCCGCCCGGTCCAGGAGTCGGGCAAAGAGGGTTGAGTCCAACGCATAACCCTGTTGACTCGGAAACAGCCGGATGCCGGGCATGCGAAATTCGGCGGCGCAGCGATCGAGGTCGCGTTCCCAGCCGGGGAGCGTCGGGTTGACCGTTCCGATCGGGACCAGCTCGGGAAAGCGCGCGCATTCCGCGACGAGCCGGGCGTTGGCCGTGTCGAGATCGCGGTGAAAGACGCCCTCGAAGCTCGCCGCGAGCGCCTTGGTCACTCCGAGTGATCGGAGTTTCTTCACCAGCTTCTCCGTGTCGTCGAGCGGCAGTCGCCGGAAAGGCCAGCGGAAAAGGCTGACGTTCGAATCGAGAATGCCCGGAAAGTCGTCGGCGCTCTCCGCTCGAGGGGCCAACGAGCCCGCCACAGCAGTGGCGGCGAGCGAGGTCTGGAGAAAATGGCGGCGGTTCATCTCCAAGTCCGATGGTCTTCGTTGCTGTTCACGCCAGGATGCCCTCCACGATTTTCGGTTCCTCGACGCCGGTGAGGCGTTCCTCGAGTCCGCTCCGCATGTAGAAAAGTTTCCACGGGTCGAGCCCGAGTTGGTGGAGGACGGTGGCGTGGAAGTCGTGGACGCTGACGGGATCTTCGACCACGGCGTGGCCGAAGTCGTCGGTCTTCCCGTAGGTGGTGCCGCCCTTGATTCCTCCGCCGGCCATCAGGGTGGTGAAGGCCTGCATGTTGTGGTCGCGGCCGGTGTAGGCGCCGCCGACTTTCTGGGTGGTCGGCGTGCGGCCGAACTCGCCTCCCCAGAGCACGAGGGTGGAATCGAGCAGGCCGCGCTGCTTGAGGTCGCGCAACAGGCCGGCGACCGGCTTGTCGGTGCGGTGACAGATGGCGCGATGGTTGTCGCGCAGGTCGGCGTGGCTGTCCCAGGGCTGCTCCTCGAGGAAGATCTGGACGAAGCGGACGCCGCGCTCGACCAGGCGCCGGGCGAGGAGGCAACGCCGGCCGTAGGAATCGGTTTCCTTTTCCCCGATACCGTAGAGATCCTTCGTCGCCTCCGATTCCCGTCCGAGATCGAGCGCCTCGCCGGCGGAGAGCTGCATGCGTCCGGCGAGTTCGTAGCTCTCGATGCGGGCGTCGAGGTCGGGCGAGTGGGGGCGATCGCGGCGGTGGAGTTCGTCGAGCTGGCGGAGGAGTCCGCGGGCCGATTCCGTGACCGCGTCGGGTTCCTCGAACTGCGGTTTCAGGTTGAGCAAGGGCGTGCCGTTGGGACGCAGGCGGGTTCCCTGGAACGTGGGCGGAAGAAATCCCGAGGTCCAGTTGCGGGTGCCGTTTTTCGGCAGGCCGAGTGGATCGTTGAGGACGACGTAGGCGGGCAGGTTCTGGTTTTCGGAGCCGAGCCCGTAGACGGTCCACGCGCCGAGGGTCGGGTAACCCATGAAAAGTCGGCCGCTGTGGATCTTGTAGAGGGCGTTGTCGTGGTTCGGGTGATCCGTCCACATCGAGTTCACCAGGCAGATGTCATCCGCCATCTTCGAGAGGTGGGGCAGGGGATCAGCCATCCACATGCCGGACTCGCCGTGGCGCTGGAACTCGTATTGCCCGCCCATGACGACCCCGATATCGGTCGGGTTGCTGTTGCCGATGCTCTCGATATTGCCGGGAAAGGGCTGGCCGTCGTACTTCCGGAGCAGCGGCTTGGGATCGAAGAGATCCATCTGGCTGGGCCCGCCGTTCATGAAGAGCTGGATGACCGATTTTGCCCGCGCCGGGTGATGCCCGTTCTTCGGGGCCAGGTTGTAGGGTGGCTCCAGGCCGGGTGGATATTCCGTGGCACCCAGATCACCGAGAAACAGGTGCGCGAACGCCGCCCCGAGCAGGCCGTCGGAAGTGCGGGCGAAGAAGTCGCGGCGTTTCATGGCGGTCGGTCGGGGTTCAGTCGATGTAGAGAAAGGCGGCCGAATTCAGCAGCGCGTGACACCAGGCCTCGAGAGCGCCGTCCGGATTCCCGGGCCAGCGTTGCTCGATCTCGGTGAGGGCGGCGATGCCGAGGGCGCGCTCCTCCGCGGTGGGCTCGCGGCTGAGAGCGAGGGCGTAGGCGGCCTCGACCCGGCCAGGCGCGTCGTCGGCTTCGATCCGCGCGGCGAGGGAGGCGGACAGCTCCCGAATGCGCTCGTTGTTGCGCAGCATCAGGCTCTGCGGCGAGACGGTGGAAACGCTGCGACTGACGCAGTTCGGTCCCATCTCGGGATAGTCGAAGGTCTCCATCATGGTCGGGATCTCGGTACGCCGATACTGGAGGTAGACGCTGCGTCGCCAGTTGCCGCCGGGGGTGGCTTTGGCGTGAACGAAGCCCTCGCGGTTGGTCGTCACCCCGTCGGGCGGGCCGCCGGCGGTGGGATCGAGCCGACCGGAAACGAAGAGCAGAGAGTCCCGCAGCGCCTCTGCATCCATGCGGCGGAGCGGCATGCGGGAGAAGAGGTCGTTGTCGGGATCCCGGGCGAGGTGGGTGTCGGTGACGCGGCTGGATTGCTTCCAGGTCCGGGAGTTCATCATCACCCGGTGCATCTCCTTCAGGCTCCAGCCGCGCGTGACGAAGGTCACCGCCAGCCAATCGAGGAGTTCGGGATGCGTCGGCGGCTCGGCCTGGCGGCCGAAATTTTCCAGCGACTCGTGAAGGCCGCGCCCGAAGTGATGATTCCAGAGCCGGTTCACGAGAACGCGGGCGGTCAGCGGATGGTCGGGCCGGGTGAGCCACTTGGCGAAGGCGAGGCGCCGTCCGGTCTTCGGCGTGCCGTTGGGAAAGGGGGGCTCGACGACCAGGGGCGTTCGTCCATCGGTGAGGACCGAGGGAACGCCGGGACCGACGAGACGGCCGGGACTCGTTTCCACGCCGCGCCGGTAGATGTAGGTCGGCGAGGGATCTCCGCGGTCCCAGAGCGCGCGGATGGCGAGGCTGGGCTCCATACGGCGCTTCACTTCCTCGATTTTTTCCTGGAGGGCATCGACCTCGGCCCGCGCGGCTTGCCCGGCCTCCGGTTGCCG
>JAUIGT010000724.1 GCA_030432615.1 Verrucomicrobiia bacterium | reverse complement strand
TGACCCGATCCCAGTCCTTCGCCTCGGGTGCGGAGGCGTCCTCCGCCATTTCGACCACCGTCGGGGGCTTCGGATCGGTGAATTCATCGGCCGCCGAGATCGAACCGGCGGACAAACCCAGGCAGAGAGCGAGACGGGGAAGCGTTTTCATGGGGTTCAACACCCGCCAATAGAACACCATTCGCCCCCGAACCAAAAAGAAGAAACCCGCCCCGCGCGAACGCGGGACGGGCTTATATCGTCAGGAGGAACCGCGTGGGGACCATCATGATCCCCACACTGCACTTGTTGAGACTGACCGAGGAGGGCCGAAGTCACAGTTGGTCGGCACTTTCTCCACGTCGATTTCGCCGTCAGCGCCGTTCCCTTTTTTCTGTGGGCTTTTTTGACAGAAGGTCTACACTGGGCAGCCCGAATTCCCGGCCTCCCCAACCGCCGGCATTTCTCATCCCGAACACGCACACACCCCATCAAGAACCGTGGCAGAAGCTCTCGACATCGCCAAGGCATGCGCCCGCTACGCCGATGACCTCCAGGCGGAGGACATCCTCATCATCGACCTCCGCGGGCTCTCCTCGATCACCGACTATTTCGTGATCTGTACCGGCACCTCGACGCCTCACCTGAAGGCGATCCGGCGCGACATTTCCCAGAAAGCCGGCGAGGAACTGGGAGAAAAACCGCGCTCCGTCGAGGGCGATCCCGAGAGCCAATGGTTGGTGATCGATTTCGTGAACGTCATCGTCCACGTCTTTCACAAGGACAAACGCGCCCTCTACGGCATCGAGGACCTCTGGAAGGACGCGCCGCGAGTCCCGCTCGATTTTCTCCCCCAGCCCTCCGGGAAATCCGCCGGCGGGACCGGGGCGTAGCGTTTCCCGAACATGCGCATCGAGGTCCTCAACACCGGCACCGAGTTGCTGCTCGGCAAGGTGATCAATACCCACGCCGCCTTCTTCGGCGACGAACTTTTCAAGCTGGGTCTGCGGATTTCCCGCCAGACCACCATTCCCGACGGAGACGACATCCACCGGGTGCTGGAGGAGGCCTTTCCCCGCTGCGACGTCATCCTCGTCACCGGCGGACTCGGCCCCACCAGCGACGACATCACCCGGGAAACCGTCGCCGGGCTGCTTGGTCTATCGCTGCACAAGGACGACGCCGTCTGGGAACACATCCGGCAGTTCTTCCTGAAACGCGGCCGGGAGCCAAACTCCTGGAACGAGCGCCAGGCCATGGTGCCGGAGGGCGCCGAGGTCCTGCACAATCCCAACGGCACCGCCCCCGGTCTGTTCGTGCCGTCGGTTGCGGGCAAAAGTCCGCACCTTTTCCTGCTGCCGGGACCGCCCCGGGAGCTGCGGCCGATGTTCCGCGACGAGGTGATTCCGAGGCTGCGGAAACTGAGCGCCGCCCCCGTGCTGCCGTGGCGGAATTTCAAGATCTACGGCGTCGGCGAATCCAACATCGCCGAGATCATCGAGCCGCGGATCCAGGACATCGAGAATCTCGAGTCTGGCTACTGCTGCCGCCTGGGCGAGGTCGACGTCCGCCTCATCGGCGACGCGCCCGCCATCGAGACCGCCTCGGAGGTGATTCGCGAGGAATTCGCCGAGGACATCGTGACCGAGTCGGAACGGCCCATCGAGCAGGTGTTGATCGAGCGGCTCACCGCCGAAGGCGAGAGCGTCGCCACCGCCGAGAGTTGCACCGGCGGGCTGATCGCCAGCACCCTCACCGACGTCCCCGGCTCGTCCGCCGTCTTTCATCGCGGCTACGTTACCTACGCCAACGAGGCCAAGAGCGAATTGCTCGGCGTGCCCGAGCCGCTGCTCGCCGAGCATGGC
>JAUIGT010000208.1 GCA_030432615.1 Verrucomicrobiia bacterium | reverse complement strand
GATCGAGCACCTGGGCGATGCCGATGCGGGCATCGGCGTTGTCGGCGTCGATGGCGAGCGCGCGGTCGAACTGTTCCCGCGCTTCTGCCAGGTGGAATCCCTCCAGATAGGCGCCCCCGAGCAGGAGAATGAGGGGAACGTTTTCGGGAGAGACGGCGAGGGCCTGCTTGAGGGTTTCGATATCGGCCATGGTGGTTACTCAGTTGAACCGAGACTGGATCAGGTTTCAAGCGCGAGTGGGCATCGGAGGCGCAAAAAGCTCGCGAGCAACGATCCTCGCACATGCGGACCGGATTCCGGGTTGTCAATCGCGCCCGAAACTGCCAACCTGCGCGCCATCATGGAGTTTCTGCAAGATCCCTTCTTCATTCTCGTCGTCGGTATCGTGATCGTCATCGGGATGATCATCGGCGGACGGTTGAACGCTTTCCTCGCCCTGATCACTGCGGCCCTGGTCGTCAGCCTGCTGGCTCCGGGCGAGTTTTCCGAGAAGATCTCGCGAGTGGCGGAGTCCTTCGGCAGTGCGGCCGGAAAGATCGGGATCGTCATCGCGCTGGCGGCGATCATCGGGAAATGTCTCATGGACAGCGGGGCCGCGGACCGGATCGTCCGGGCCTTCCTGGGCGCCCTGGGAGAAAAGCGATCGTCCTTCGCCCTGGCGGGAAGCGGATTCGTGCTCTCGATCCCGGTGTTTTTCGACACCGTCTTCTACCTGCTGGTTCCCCTGGCGCGCTCCCTCTATCGGAGAACGCAGACGCACTACCTGAAATATGTCCTGGCCATTTCCGCGGGCGCCGCGGTGACCCATACGCTGGTTCCGCCGACTCCGGGTCCCTTGGTGATGGCCGACCAGTTGGGCGTGGACATTGGCATGATGATTTTCGGCGGGGCGATGTGTGCCTTGCCAGCTGCGTTGGTCGGCCTGGCCTACGGAGCGTGGCTCGATCGGCGGATGCCCATCGAGATGCGCCCCCTCACCGCGACTCATGAACCCGATCCGGAAGCGGAGGCGGCCGCCGAGAGGGATACCAGTGAACTGCCCGGCCTGTTTCTCTCGTTGCTGCCGATCGTACTCCCGGTCCTGATGATCACCTCCGATACCGTGGTCAGCTACCTGGCCCAGCAGGAAGGGGCGAGTGCCGGGATCCTGCGTCTCGCGGAGTGGACGGCGGTGATTGGAAATGCCAACCTGGCCCTCCTGGTGTCGGCGGCGATTGCGCTCCTGCTCTACGTCAAGCAATGCAAACCGGGCAAGGCGGGCGTGGCCCACGCCGTGGAAGAGGCGCTCATGAGCGGAGGGGTCATCATCCTGATCACCGCCGCGGGCGGCGCCTTTGGCGCCATGCTGAAGGAAGCCCAGATCGGGCCCGCCATCGCCGGCAAGTTCGAAAATGCCGAGGGCGGGGGAATCGGGCTGCTGTTTCTCGGTTTCCTGATTTCCGCCCTGCTCAAGTTCGCCCAGGGGTCCACCACCGTGGCGGTGATCACGGCGTCGGGCATGATCGCCGCGATGATCGAGAGCACCACGCTTTCCTTCAATCCCGTCTACATCGCCACCGCCATCGGTGGAGGCGGCTTGATCGGTTCCTGGATGAACGACAGCGGTTTCTGGATCTTCTCCAAGATGAGTGGTCTGACCGAGGCGGAGGCGCTCAAGTCGTGGACGCCGTTGCTCTGTGTGCTGGGGCTCGTGTCGTTCGCCATGAGCGTGCTCCTCGCCTTGGTCCTGCCCCTGGCGGGATAGGTGAGGGCGGCGCGATCCGGAAACCGAGAAACCCTGAACCGGAAACCGGGAAACCGTCCTCAACGCGTCGGCCAGAGGCCCTTCTTCGGGAGAGGCTTCACCCGGAAGATCTCGAACGGGGGCGTGGAGACGTTCTTGCCGCCGTTGTAGATCGGGGTGCGGTGAAGCTGGTTGGAGAAGAAGTGCAGCTTGCCGTCGGTGCCGAAGGTCAGTCCGCCGGGCCAGATCAGCCGGCCGTCCTGGATGAGGTAGTGATACTGGAGATACTTCTCGTCCTCGGTCACGTAGCCGATGGCGTTGCCGCCGATGTCGCCGAAGTAGACGTTGCCCCGGGGGTCGATGGCGATGCTGTCGCAGATGGGCTTGCTGGAAAAGCCCTGCACCTTGGCGGAAAGCTGGTTCGGATCGAGGGTGGGATCCTGGAGAAACTGGGTCTCCACCCGGTAGAGGGTCCGCCCGTGCATGGGGCCGAAGTAGAGCCACTTGCCCTCGGCATCGACGGCGAGGGGGCTCACGCCCGAGAGCGGCTGCACGCTCTTGCCGTCCTGGCTTTTCGCCTCCACGGGCTTGCCGTCCAACTCCAGCGAGACGGTGGGATCGGGCTGGACCGAGTAATGCCCCTGGAGAACGCGGCGGGTCAGGTTGGTCTTCAGGTCCACCACGATGAGGGCCGCGTCCGGTCCCATCGCGGGATCCGAGATGTAGATGAAGGGCTTTTCCGGATCGAGAGCCAGGTTGCGGAGAAAGGTGGTCTTCAGCACCGTGGGAGCCACGAAGTTGATCACCTGGCGGAGAGCGGTGCTCTCGTCCTTGGTCGTGTCCCAGCCGACCAGCTTCGGGGCGGTCTGGCTGCGGCGGCCGTTGTCGAGCATCCAGACGACCCCGTCCTCGTCGCAGACGATACCGAGCACGGAATCGAGCGCCAGCTGATTGCCGGGGGCCGGCGTGTTCATCTGGATGTTGGGAAACGGTTCCCAGATGCCGTCCCGGTTCAGCCGGAGCACGGCGTAGGTGGGGTGGAAGAACTGGTGGCAACTGATGATGTAGTCGCCGGATGGGGTGATCGCCAGGCCGCCGGGACCGCAGGGAGCCTGTTCCACGGCGTCGAGCCCGTCGCTGCTTCGCTTGAAGAGGGAGTTGAATCCGAGGTCGATGGCCTCGGCGGAAGGAGTCGCGACGAGGCTGCCCCAAAGCGCGAGCGCCGCGGCGATGCCGGCACTTCCGAGCCGTGGCATGGGGTTGACCTGATCCTTGCTTGCCATCCGTTCCCTCGCCCCCGTGGGGCTGTTTCTTGAAACCTACACTATTCCGTTTTCCCTCCGCCGCGTCAAACCTCACCGGCAGGATTCCGCTCGGCCGGTTCAGTCGATCAATTCCGGATATTTCTCGGCGGCCACCTCCCGGCACATCTCCAGGATGTCCGAGGCTTCCCGTCGTTTCAGGGCTTCCTGGAGAAATTCACCACAGTCGCCGCTGTCCAGCTGCGATACCGCGCGCCGCACGCGGAGAATCTGGGCGGCGCCGACGCTGAGTTCATCGACCTGGGCGCCGATGAGCAGGGGCGTGAGCAGCACATCCCCCGCGATCTCGCCGCAGATGCCGGCCCAGATCTGGTGACGATGGGCGGCGGCGACGATGTCGCAGATCAGCCGGATCACTGCCGGGTGCGTCGGTTGGTAGAGGTCGGCCACCCGCTCGTTGATCCGATCCACGGCGGTGGTGTACTGGATCAGGTCATTGGTGCCGATGCTGAAAAAGTCGACCTCGGTCGCGAAAGCGTCGGCGAGCAGGGCGGCGCTGGGAATCTCGATCATGGCACCGACCTCGATATCGGGATCGAAGGCGACGCCGGCGTGATCCAGTTCGAGCTTGGCCTCGTCCAGCAGCTCGTTGGCGCGGCGCACTTCCTCCACGCAGGAGAGGAAGGGATACATCAGGCCCACCTTGCCCCTGGCGCTGGCGCGAAGGATGGCCCGGAGCTGGGCCTTGAAGATCTCGGGGCGGGCGAGGGATACGCGAATGCCGCGCCAGCCGAGGAAGGGATTCGGTTCCGGTTCCTCGAAATGCTCGGGCCAGAGCTTGTCGCCGCCGATGTCGAGGGTCCGGATGATGACGCCGTGAGGCTGGAGTTCCTCGGCGGCCCGGGTGTAGTTCTCGGCCTGGCGGTCCTCGCTGCGCAGCTCGGTCTCGTTGAGGTAGAAGAACTCGGTCCGGTAGAGACCGACCCCTTCGGCGCCCTGTTCCTTCACCAGGGGCAACTCCTCGATGAACTCGATATTGGCCGAAAGGGTGATCCGGCGGCCGTCGGCGGTGGCGGTCTCGGCGCTCCGCAGTTTTTCGAGTTTCTTGAGGAGCTGACCCTCCCGCTGCCGCAGGGCCTCGTATTCCTCCAGGGTCTCCGCGGACGGATTGAGGATCAGGAGCCCGTGATAGCCGTCGATGAGGGTCTGGACGCCTGGATGCACGTGGCTGAGCAGGTCGCGGATGGCGACCACTGCCGGGATGGCCAGCGAGCGGGCCATGATCGCCGTGTGGGAGGTCGGGCTGCCCGCCTCGGTGGCGAAGGCCAGCACCCGATCGCGATTCAGGGCCACGGTGTCCGACGGCGTCAGGTCGTGAGCGGCGATGACGCTCGGCTTCTCGAAGTCGATCGCCTTGATGCCGCGGCCGGCCTCGCCGCCGGGCCAGCGCAGGTTTTTCAACACCCGGCGGGCCACGTCCTCGATGTCGATGGCCCGCTCCCGCAGGTAGGGGTCGGCGATCTTGCGGAGGGACTCGAGGTAGCGGTTGATGATGCCGTAGTAGGCGCTCTCCGCGTTGACCTGGCGGCCTTCGATGGTCCGCATGACCTCGTCGATGACGGTGGCGTCGTCGAGGACCAGCAGGTGGGCATCGAAGATACTGGCGTGATCCGAGCCCGCCGAGTCATCGATCTCCCGCTGGAGATTGCGGATCTGTTCACGGGTGGCGGTGAGGGACGCCTGGAGCCGTTCCTTTTCCCGGGCCACGGCATCGGCCGCGATCAGGCGCGTCTCCGGTTCCTCGAAGCGGGAGCCGGTCAGTTGCAGGGGAGCGATGGCGATTCCCGGAGACACACCGATGCCCTTGAGGCGGATTTCTTCGGGTGTCGCTTGGTCCGGCATAAAAACGCGAATAACTCAGGTTCGCGAAACCCGAAACCGACGGTTTCGATCCCGCGGTGGCATCGTCAGGGTTCCTTGGTGAAACCGCTCTCGATCAGTTCGCCGATCTGATCGAGGGCCGACTCGGCATCCGATCCGTCGGCGGATACCAGGATGACCGCGCCCTGCTCGGCGGCCAGCATCATCAGGCCCATGATGCTCTTGCCATTCACCTCCTCGTCGTCGCGCCGCACCCAGATATCGCTGTCGAACTTACTCGACAGCTTCACGAACTTCGCCGCCGGGCGGGCGTGAAGACCTTCGGGATTGCGGATGGTGAATTCTCTTTCCAAGACGGAATCGGGCTGGTCGGGCTGGCCGGAGCGGGATTGCCTAAGAAAGGCCGATAATCAGCCTACGGGGGCTGATCAAACGACCGATCTTCGGCGTTCGCGCATCATTTTCAACAGTTTCTTGTTAAATTCCACGGCAGAATCGTGTCCGAGGGACTTCAGTTTCTGGTCGAGAGCGGCCACCTCGATCAATTGCGCCATGTCGCGGCCGGGCGCCACTGGCAGTTCCACGTGAGGGATGCGCAGCCCCAGGAGATTGAAGTGTTTCCGGTCGAGACCGCTGCGATCCACATGCTCCAGTTCCTCGGCCGGCTTCAGGGTCACGATCAGGTCGAGCCGCTTCTCGGTGCGGAAGGTGCCGATCCCGAACAGGGCCGCCACGTTGATGATTCCGAGGCCGCGCACCTCCATGTGGGTGCGTCCCAGTTCCGGCGCCGTGCCGATCAGTTCGCGGCCCTCCATGTTGCGCAGGCGCACGGTATCGTCCGAGACCAGGCTGGCGCCCCGGCGCAGCAGGGCGAGGACGGTCTCGCTCTTCCCGGTGCCGCTGCTGCCCCGGATGAGGATGCCGATGCCCATGACATCGATCATGCAGCCGTGCTCGGTGGTGGTGGGGGCGAACTCCCATTCCAGGCGCACGGTGGCGGCGTTGATGAAATTCATCGTCACCATCGAGGTCTGGAACACCGAGAGCCCCAGTTCGTTCGCCTTGCGGATGAGGTTGTCCGGGAGCGTCTCGCCCCGGCTGACGACGATGCAGGGGATCTGGCGCCGACACAGTTCCATGAAGCGCTTCTCCATGTTCTCGGCATTGAGATGCTTCAGGTAGGAGCGCTCGGCCTTGCCGATCACCTGGATGCGGTGCAGGGCGAAATAGGTGTAGAATCCCGACAACGCCAGTCCCGGCCGGTTGATGGTGGGCTCGGAGATGCGCCGTTCAAACCCGATGCGACTCCCGACCAGGCGCAGCCGGAGTTCCTCGGAGTGGCGTTCGTAGAACTCTCCGACGGTGACGCTGGGGTTTTTCTGGGGCGATGGGCGGGGCGTGGACACGGGAAGAAGGAAATAGTCGGGTTTTCCCGGCTCGGCGAGCCTTTTGCGGGTCGGTGGAGGCAAAAAAAGCGGGAGCAGTCCGACCGCGAGGGCTCGCCGGGAGCGGGAAAGGGGTCCCCGGCAAGAGAAAGAGGGGAAATCATCCGCCGTTCGACCCGAGCGCGGCCTCCGCGGCCGCCACGTCGATCATGCCGTAGTCCCCGTCCTTGCGGCGATAGACCACGCAGATGCGGTGCGTCTTGGCGTTCTCGAAAACGAGGAACGAGCGCTCGGTCGCTTCCATGTCCTCGATGGCTTCGTCGGTGTAGAGGGGACGAATGCGATAGGCTTCCTGGTGGATGATGAGCGGTTCGATCTCGCTCTCCTCCGCTTCCACTTCCTCCTCGATCGGCGGCGCGTAGACGGCTTCGGGGATCTCCTTCAGCGGGCTGCGTTTCGGCCGGTGCGACTTCAGCATCCGGGTCTTGTACTTCCGCATCCGGCGGGCGATCTTGCTGATGGTCTGGTCGATCGAGGCATACATGTCCTCGGTCGTGGTGTCCGCCTCGATGGTGATGTGGTCGGCGCAGTAGAGGACGATTTCGGCGAAATGCTGGTAGTTTTTGTGAACGTCGAGAAGGACCTTGGCTTCGATGATGCGGGGATAATCCAGGTGGAGGCCCCGGATTTTCTTCATCGCGTGGTCGCGCATGGCTTCGGTGATGGAGACATGACGGCCGGTGACCGTGACGGGAATGTTGACGTTGGCTACCTGCATGATGGCGTTGTGGTTTTCTGGGTTGGGGGTTCAGTGAGACAAGGACGGAAGCGGATCTCTCGACCGGTGACCTTCACCGGCGCTTCCCGGAACAGATATCGAATGATGGGAATCCGACACCTTTAGCAAAATCGACACCAACCGCCAAGGCGGAAGCGACCGTGGCGCCGGGGGCGGAAAATCGGGATCCAAGAGGGTGGAATCCAGGACCTGACCCTGTTGAGCCAGGATCTCCTGTTTCCCGTCTTCTTCCCATTCCTCTCGGTCGAGAACAGGACGAGGAAATGAAGCGGGACGAGGCGCTACATGCTGAATCGCTCGCCGAGGTAGAGTTCGCGGCTGACGGGATCGTTGATGAGAAAATCCCGGGTGCCTTCGCGGAGGACTTTTCCTTCGTAGATGAGGTAGGCGCGATCGACGATTTCGAGGGTCTCTCGGACATTGTGGTCGGTGATCAGGATCGCGAGCCCGGCTTTGCGCAGGCTGCGAACGATGTTTTGAATTTCACTCACGGCGATCGGATCGACGCCGGAAAAGGGTTCATCGAGCATCAGCAGGCTCGGTTGGGTCACCAGCGAGCGGGCGATGGTGAGACGCCGTTTTTCCCCGCCGGAACAGGTCAGGGCGACATTGTCGGCGATGTGCTCGATGCCGAAGCTCTTGAGCAGCTGCTGGGTGCGGTCCTCGCGCTCCGATTTGCTGAGCGGCAGGGTTTCCATCACGGCCATGATGTTCTCCCGGACGGTGAGCTTGCGGAAAATGGATTCCTCCTGTGGCAGGTAGCCCATGCCGAGTCGGGCACGCTTGTACATCGGCAGGCTGGTGACGTCGGAGTCATCGAAGAGCACTCGGCCGCCGTTCGGGGGAACCAGGCCGACGATCATGTAGAAAGTGGTCGTCTTCCCGGCACCGTTCGGGCCGAGCAGGCCGACGATCTCCCCGGGGCGCACGTTGATATCGACCCCGTTCACCACCGCGCGACCGTCGTAGACCTTCACCAGCCCGTTGGTCTGGAGAAGCATCTCGGAACCATCCAGTTGCGCCAGCGCGGGATCGCTGGCGGCGGCGTGCTGCCGCGGGGGAGCCGTCGCCTGGGCCTGGGGTGACGGCGCCGCCTGCGTCGGCGCTTGCCGCGGCTCCGGATCGGGCTGCAGTCGCGGCATGGCCGGTCGAGGCTGGTCCTGCGCCCGGGGCGACGGATCGCCGTCCGGGGGAATGACCTCGTTGCTCAAGGGAGGATCCTGGAAATAGGACTGCGGCAGGGGCTCGTCCCGGGGAGGGTGGGGCGCGTTCGGGTCTTGGGGAGCAGACATGCCGGCGGAACGGAAGGCGGGGGCGGAAAAGCGACGGGACGAAGGTTTCCGGTCGGGAGGCGACCCGGTCAGTTGCCGGGGCGGTTGGTGATGGACTCGAGATTTCCCGTGGGAAGCCCGCCACCGGTGCTGGCGCCGCCGCCGCCACCCTTCAGCGGGATCGAGATCTTGTTGCGGCCGGTGCCGCCCTTGATCTGGTGATTGCCGTCGGCGCGGAGAATGATGACCGCGTCGGGCGAACTGGGATTGACGAAGCCGGAGCCGCTCTGGAGCGTCGGCGGTCCGCCGGAAAGGATGATGTCACCGGTGGTCGCGTCGTAGTCGGCCTTGCGGGCCTTGGCGATCTGGACCTTTCCGTCGGCGCCGATCTTCTCGATCTCCACCATGCCTCCGGTGGCGATGGCGCGTTTGAAAGGAGCGCGATCCTCGTCGGAAGCGGCGGCGCCCTCGTTCGTGGGCGTGCCGTCGAGGTTGGTGTCGTCGTTCATCCAGACATCGAGACGATCGCTGGTGAGCGTGAATCGGGGCTCGGTGACGATGACGTGGCCGGTGAAGGTGATGAGGCGGTTCTGGTTGTCCATGACCGATTCATCGGCCTCGATCTCCATGACCTGGGTATTGGTGCCCTTCTCCTTCTCGTAGCGCGGTTGCAACGGTACCGGCGGAGGGACGTTGGCCGGGGTGGCAATCGCGGGTGGCGGCGTGGCGCCGGTCGGAGCCGGACTCGCCTGGGTGAGCAACTGGCCGCCGGGAGCCGGCGCGGGTGTCTGCGTTTGGGCCTGGGGCGCCGGCGCGCGGGAGGCGGCGACGGGCTCGGGGATCATCGGTTGGGCGGTGTTGCCCTGGGCTGCGGTCGGCTGGGCGCGAGGCGTGGCCGGTTGCGTGGTATCGGTGATCGTCGGAGCGGAGGGCGTGCCTTCGCGGGAGCGCTGGATTCGCTGCTGGGCGGCCTTGATCAGATCCTCGGTGCTCTGGCCTTCCAACTTCTCGCCGACGCTGGACTGAACCGCCTGGATCGCTTCCGAGGCGTTCTCGTTCTCCATGGCCTCGGAGAGGGCCTCGGTGGCGGCTTGGGCGGTCGATCCGGACGATTCGCGACTCTCGCGGGCGCGTTCCATCATTCGGGAGCGCAGGGTGCTCTGGGCAAAGATCGTTTCGGGCAGCAGCAGGGCGGCCACGAGGAGTGGGAGGGCGAACAGGAAGGGGCGGTGGGACAGGCTCATGGGGTTCCTTTCTCTGTGGTTCTGGGAGCGGGGGGCGGGGTTTGGCGTCGCGGGAGGGCGAAAAAATGGGGGTCGATCACTCGCCGCCGGAGTTCATCAACTCGTCGGTGTTGTAGATGCGGGTTTTCACGTTGCCGGAAAGATGGCCGACGCGGGTGACGGAATCGAAGAGCATGCGGTCGCCGGTCATCTCGAACTGGCGGTGCACGATGCGGGCCGGCGTGGTGCTGCGCAGGGTCTTTTCCTCCATGTCGTAGATGGCGCGGTCGGTGAGAATGCGGGAATCGGGCTC
>JAUIGT010000207.1 GCA_030432615.1 Verrucomicrobiia bacterium | reverse complement strand
CAGGAGATCGCCGGCGATCTGCTCGGTGAGAAATCGGTCGAAGGGGAGGTTGTCCCGGTAGGCCTGAATGACCCAGTCACGCCAGAGCCAGGCGTCGCGTCCGCCGTCGATGGAGTAGCCGTTGGTGTCGGCGTAGCGGGCCTGGTCGAGCCACGGCACCGCCATGCGCTCGCCGAAATGCGGAGAATCGAGCAGGCGGGTGATCGCCTCCTGCCAGGCATCCTCGCCGCGCTCGGCGTAGTCGGCGGCGAAGGCGCGGCTTTCCTCCAGGGTCGGCGGCAACCCGGTGAGGTCGAGCGTCAGGCGACGGATGAGGGTGCGGGCATCGGCCTCGGGCGAAGGTGCCAGTCCCTCCGCTTCGAGCTGGGCGAGGACGAAGGCATCGATCTCGTTGCGACCCCAGTCGCCGGCGGTCTCGGGAAGGGCGGGGCGTTTCGGCGACACGTAGGCCCAGTGGCCCTCGTATTCCGCGCCCTCCTCGATCCAGCGCTTGAGGACGGCTTTCTGTTCGCCGGTGAGCACGAGGTGCGATTCCGGCGGCGGCATCAACTCGTCGGGATCGTCGGAGATGATGCGGTGCCAGGCCTCGCTCTCCTCCGCGTCGCCCGGAACGATGGCCTGGTAGCCGCCGAGGTCCGCGGTGGCACCCTCGACGAGATCGAGCCGCAAGTCGGCGCGGCGTCCGTGCTCATCGGGGCCGTGGCAGTGGAAGCAGGTCTCGGAGAGGATGGGCCGGATGTCGCGGTTGAACTTGAGGGGGCGGTCCGCGGCGACGGTCTTGACCGGATCCTCCTTGAGTCCCGGGTGATTGACCGCACCGGTGGCGTTGATGACCTTCCAAGGGTCACGCGGACCGGCGGGCGTCTCGGAATCGGTGTCGGGCGAGGCAAGAGCGAGTTCGGGATTCGCCTCCGGTTCGGGAGTTTCGGGTGCAGGTCCGGGAACGGCGGTGGCGATCTGATCCGCATTGCCGGATCCCTTCGAAGCCGCGCCCTTCTTCGAGCCGGGCACCAGGAAAAAGGCGGTGACCATCAGGGCAATGGCCGCAGCGGCGGTCAGCAGGGGGGCGAATCGGCGGTGGCGCTGGCCTTCCGGAAAGGACGATTCGGCGGGCGAAACAGGAACGAGTTTTTCCGAAGACGAGACCGTTCCGGTGACGTCGCTGCCAGCCGCCGCGAGCCAGGTCTCGACGTCACAGTGGTCGAGGTAGCGGTCGAGCGCCTCGGGAGATTCGCGGAGGAGATCCTGCAATTCGCGAGTCTCGGTGTCGGTGAGAGAATGTTCCGCGAGTCGGCCAAGCAATCGGTCGATGCGGGCGGTGGGTGATTCCGGTAAGGAGGGAGTCATGGGTGAAAAAGAAAAGTCAGGAAAAGAAGGGGAGAGCTTTCAGGAAAGCGGTTCCGGTTCGGCATCGCGATGGGACTCGCGTTTGACGCAGTCGATGAGATTCTGCCGGGCGCGGTGGAGGAGTTGGGCGATGGCGTTGGGCTTGCGATCAGTGGCCTTTCCGACCTCTTCCAGGCTGTGGCCGTCGAGGTAGAAACGCTCCACTGCGTCCCGCTGGCGGTCGGGCAGTTTTTCCAGGCATACCCTCAGCAATCGCCGCTTGCGGGCCTCCTCGCGTTCGCGCTCGTGATGGCGCGTTTCCACGAGGTCCTCGAGATCGCTGTCGAGCAGGGGCACGGTCGGCCGGCTCACCCATTTGCGGCTCTCGTTGCGGTAGTGATTGCGGGCGATGGCGCGCATCCAGGCTACGAGGTCCGTTCCCTCCTCGAAGTCGGCGCGTTTCTCCCAGGCCGTCAGGTTGGTGAGCTGGAGCAGGTCGCGGGCGTCGGCGAGGTTGCCGCTCAGGCGCACGAGGTAGCCGAGCACCGGGACCTGGGCGCGCCCGAGATCGGCTTCGAAGGGGGAGGGTTCGTCTTGTCGCAAGGCTTCCACTTTGGAAAGGGGATGTGTGCGAGGAGAAGGGTCTTACGGAGAAAACGGAAAGGTTTTCACCCGCCGTCACGCCATGCCGTGTGGCCCGAATGCGCCAAGGGGAATCATTGTCGGGGGACGGGCCGGAAAGGTATGCTCTCACGATAGCCGTTTTCCCGCGTTCGTGAAACCTTTCCCACTCGTCGTCATCGCCTCGCTGTCAGGCTTTTGCGTCTCCGTTTCTGCGGAGGCGAACGAGGCCGAGGCGCGGGCGTTTTTCGAGAAGAAGATCCGGCCGGTGCTGGTCGAACACTGCTACGAATGTCACGCCGAGGGCGCGAAGAAACTCGGGGGCAAACTGCGGCTCGATACGGCGGAAGGATTGCGGAAAGGCGGGGAATCGGGCAGCCCGATGGTTCCCGGCAGTCCCGAGGAATCGCTGTTGGTGCAGTCGCTTCGCTGGGAGTTCGACCTGGAGATGCCGCCGGAGAATCCGTTGCCGCCGCAGGTGATCAACGACTTCGTCAACTGGATCAGGACGGGCGCGCACGATCCGCGCGACGACCAGCCCGCGAGCCAGCCGGTGGCCGAAGTGGACGCGGCGTCCGACTTGGCGAAGACGCACTGGTCTTTCCAGCCGGTGGAAAACCTCGAGCCGCCGGAGGTTTCGGAATCGGATTGGGCGCGCGATCCCCTCGACCGCTTCGTTCTCGCCGGGATCGAGAAGGCGGAACTCGAACCAACCAACGACGCGCCGCCCGCCACCCTCCTGAGGCGCCTGTGTTTCGACCTCACCGGGCTGCCTCCGACCGCGGAGCAGGTCGCGGATTTCACGGAGGAATTCGAGCGCGACGGACAACGCGCCGTCGCTCGCTGGGTCGATGACCTGCTGGCTTCTCCGCACTTCGGCGAGCGCTGGGCGCGGCACTGGCTCGACGTGGCCCGCTACGGGGAATCGAACGGCAACGACGGGCTCAGCCGCAATCCGTCCTTCCCCCACGCGTGGCGGTATCGCGACTACGTCATCGACGCCTTCAATCGCGACACCCCCTACGACCGATTCCTCACCGAGCAGATCGCCGGTGATCTGCTGCCTGCCGAGGATGATGCGCAACGCGACCGGCACCTGGTGGCGACCGGTTTTCTCGCCCTCGGCGCCAAGCCGGCCAAGGCGATGAACAACAACTTCGCCATGGACGTGGTCGATGACCAGATCAACGTCGTCGGCTCCGGCATCATGGGACTGAGCGTTGCCTGCGCCCGCTGTCACGATCACAAGCACGATCCCATCCCGACTCGCGACTACTACGCGTTGGCCGGAATCTTCACGAGCACGGAGACGATGTGGGGCGTGGCCGCCAACGAAGGCTTGACCGCGCCGCCAACCGACCTCCACGTTCTCAAGGCCGCCGCCAAGGTGCCGCCGCCGAAGGGGTGGAAGGAAACCGTGCTCGTGATCGAATCGAACACCGGCAAGCCGAAGCAGCCGCCGAAGTCGAAGTGGGAACCGGGCACGCCTCTCGCCATGGGCGTGCGCGACAAGAAGGAACCGGCCGACTGCCAGATCAATCTCAAGGGCGAATCGAAGAAACTCGGCGACAAGGTGCCGCGCGGCTTTCTGAGTGCCTGCTCGCTGCCCGGCGAGAAGATCGAGATCGATCCCAAGACCAGCGGTCGGCTGGAACTGGCGCAATGGCTGACGCGCCCCGAGCACCCGCTCACCGCCCGCGTCATGGTCAACCGCATCTGGCTGCACCTCTTCGGCCAGGCCATCGTGGGCACGCCCGACGATTTCGGTGTCTACGGCGATCGCCCGACTCACCCGGAACTCCTCGACCATCTTGCCACCCGTTTCGTGGCCGACGGCTGGTCGATGAAACGCCTCATTCGCGCCATCGTGCTCAGCCGCACCTACCAACTCGACAGCGCCGCCGACCTCCGCATGGTCGAGGCCGATCCAAGCAACACCTGGCTGGCGCGGCACCTGCGGCGGCGCCTCGATGCCGAGTCGCTCCGGGATTCCATGCTCAAGGCCAGCGGACAACTGGAACTGACGCCCGCCGACGGATCGATCATTCGCCACCGGGACATCCTCGTGAACCTCGCCGGCAACCTCCACGAGCCGAGCCGGCACCGGAGCGTCTATCTCTGCATGCTGAGAAACTCTCCGCCGCCCTCGCTCTCCGCCTTCGACCTGCCTGATGCCACCACCGTACTCGGGAAGCGGTCGAGCACCGTGTTGCCGACCCAGGCGCTCTTCCTCATCAACAGTCCCTTCGTCGTCGATCAAAGTCTCGCCTTCGCCCGGGACTTGTGGAAAAGCGAACCCGCTTCCGGGAACGATCGCGCGCGCGCCGAGTCCGCGGTCCGCCGCGCGCTCGGGCGGGAACCCCGATCGGGCGAAGCCGAGCGAGGCCTGGCCATGATCCGGAAGGTGGAAGCCGAACTCGCAGAGGAGTTTCCGGACCCCGGGGAGCGCCGTGAGCGCGCCTGGGCCAGTTTCTGCCAGGCCCTGATGGCGACCAATGAATTTCGTTATGTCGATTGATTGAACTGAATTCGCACTGGGAGCGCGGGCGTCTCTCCCGCATTGAACGTGCGTTCCCATACCAGCGCGGCGGGCGAGACGCCCGCACTCCCAGTCTTCACTTCCGCACCCAACCATGAACCCGACCATCCCCAGCCGCCGACGCCTGCTGCAGACCGCCTCCTGCGGTTTCGGCTACTTCGCTCTCTCCGCGCTCTGCCAATCGGCCCGTGCCGCCGCGACCTACGGGCCGACGCTGGTCGATCGTCCCACGCCCTTTCGGGCCCGGGCCAAGCGGGTCATTTTTCTCTGCATGAGCGGTGGTCCGGCGCAGCTCGACACCTTCGACTACAAGCCGCAGGTCGGGAAGAAACCGCACCCGGGATCGGTGGTGAAATTCCATCGTCACGGGGAAAGCGGGCTCGCCATTTCCGAGTTGATGCCGGAGACCGCCAAGCACGCCGACAAGCTCTGCTTGCTCAACGGCATGCATGCCGACACCGGCAACCACGCCCAGAGTTTCCTCCAGCTCCACACCGGCGAGCGACTGCGTCCGCGACCGAGCATGGGATCGTGGGTCAGCTACGGACTCGGGACCGAGAACCAGGACCTGCCCGGATTCATCAGCCTGAACACCTCCAAGCCCCAGGTCTACGCCAGCCAGTTCCTCCCGCCCGTCTTTCAGGGAACGCCGATCGGGGTCAATGGGGAGGACATGGGCAAGGCGACCATCGCCAACATCGCCGGGGATCACCTGCCGGCCTCGGTGAAACGTCGCCAGCTCGACCTGGTGCAGGCGATGAATTACGACCACCAGTCGCTGCGTCCGGAAGATCCCGGTCTCGAGGCGGTGATCCAGTCCATGGAACTCGGTTTCCGCATGCAGATGACCGCGCCCGGTCTGCTCGACATCAGCGACGAGCCCGCCTCGGTGTTGGAAGCCTATCGCGTCGGCAAACAGCGGACCGAGGGCACCTGCAGGCAATCCGATTTCGGTCGTCAGTGTCTGCTCGCCCGCCGGTTGGTCGAGGCGGGAGTCCGCTTCATCGAGTTGAACCACGGCAGCTGGGACCAGCACAAGAATCACCGCCGCGATCTCACCGCCAACTGCGAGGCCACCGATGCGCCCATCGCCGCGTTGCTGGCCGACCTCGAGCAACGCGGTTTGCTGGAGGACACCCTCGTTGTCTGGGGCGGGGAATTCGGTCGTCCCGGGCTCACCCCCGACAACGGCAAGGACGAGACCGGCCACAACGCCAACGGCTTCACCTTCTGGCTGGCCGGCGGCGGCGTGAAGGGCGGTCACGTCCACGGCGCCACCGACGAGACCGGCGCCCGCGCCGTCGACGGCAAGGTCCACTTCCGCGACCTCCACGCCACCATGCTCCACCTTCTCGGCCTGCCGGCCAACGATCTCACCTACCGCCACGAAGGCCGCCAGCATCGGCTGACCGGTCCCGAAGGGGGAAGGGTGGTGAGCGAGATCTTCGCGTGAGGGAGTGGAGACTGAGGAGGGTCGAGTGCGGCAAGCAACCCTCTTGACAGGATCGGTTTCCCTCGATTTTCCCGGTCGCTGGAGAGGAGACTCGATGGTAGGGTCGGACAGAAAACGATGTCCGATTCCTGCTCCAAAAAGAGTCTTACCCAACTGATCGACCGCTGTCGCGCGGGCGGCATGCGGCGGACCCAGGCGCTGGAGAGTGTGCTGACTCTTCTCCTGGATTCCGACCGTCCCATGACCGCGGGCGAAATCGCGGAAGCGCCGGCGTTGAAGGGACACTGCGATCCGGCGACGGTGTATCGGCTGCTGGTCCGCCTGGAGGAGCATGGCATTCTCCGCCGGCTCGGGCTGCGGGACCGGGCCGCCTACTACACCATCCGGCACGCGCACACGCACGACGACTACATCGTCTGCACGAAGTGCGGCTCGATCGAGGAGCTGGAAATGGAGTGCCCGGTCGAGGCGCTGGAGGCCGAGATCGCGAGGAAGTCCGGCTTCACCCAGCTCGATCACGAACTGGAGTTCTTCGGGGTCTGCCCGGAGTGCGCCGCGTCCGCGAGCGAGTGAAGGAACTTTCGCGCCCGGTTTTTCGCCTGAGACGCGATGCCTGTTCGTCGGATTTGACAGACGGCGAGCTTCCCGTCACTGTTGCCATGTTGAAAACGATCGTCTCCGTTTTTGTCGTCCTCGGGCTCCTGTCGCCGCTGTGTCTCTGCGGTGGCGTGGCGTCGGACGCGCATACGGCGGTGACGAAGGCGGGCGAAAGCTGTCACGCCGCCCACGGCGAGGACGGTCACGAGCATCGTCACTCGGACCGGGAAGACCCCGGCCACTCCCATTCCCACTCGGAACTGCGCCAGTTGGCTTCGAGTCCGGTTTCGGTTCCTCCGGTGCCGGCGGCCGAACTTCCCGATTGGCAGTGGCTGCCGCTCGCTCCCCGGCTCCAGACCTCGTCCGACAAGAGGTTTCCCCGCTTCGATTCCTCCGGTCCTCCGGTCTCGAGGCGAAGTCACGCCTCGGTGACCAGTGTCTTCCTGATCTGATCTGATCTTTTCCGGCGGTTCCGGTTCCTGCCCTTTCGGGTGAACCGGTCGTTTCCCCGGCGCCTTCGCGTTTTTCCTCCGCGCCGGAGGCGTGTCCCGATGGCTCGGGCACCGGCGGCGAACCTCGGCCCAACCGACGAGCGCATTCTTTTTCTCTCTCCTTCGTCAGCTCCTGATTCTTTTCCCATGATCCCATTGCATTTCCAGAAAACCACGACCCCACGATGGCCGCAGGCACGGTTCCCGGTGGTGTGGCTCGTGATCGCGGGTTGCCTGCTCCACGGGGAGGTGACCTCGGAGGAGTGGCAGGCGCTGGACCGGGACGCGGCGGTCCGGCAGGCGTTGTCGGGAAATCTCGAACTGCGGGCCGCCACCTGGGAGGTCAGGAAAGCCCGGGCGCGCCTGCGCTGGGCGGGGAAGCTGGATCCGCCGGAGATCGAGCTTTCCGCGTCCACCGACCAGTTCGGTCTCGATGACGACGAATCGCTGCTCGAGATCGGCATCGCCCAGCGCTTTCCGGTCACGGATCGACTGAAGCGGGAGAAGGATCTCTCCCGGGTCGAGGTGGCGATGGCGGAGGCCGAGATCGCCGAGGCCCGCCGCCGGTTGATCGCGGAGGTGGAACGGAGCTTCGTGGATACCCGGGCGGCGCAGGAGGAAGTGGAGTTGCTCGGCGAGATACGCGATCTGCTGCGGGGTTTCGTGGAAACGCTGGAACGGCAGGCGGCGCAGGGAACGGTGTCCACGCTCGACGTCAACCAGGCCAAGCTGGACCGACAGCAGATCGAGAAGGAACTGCAGCGCCAGCGCACCGAGGTCGAGCGGCGGTTGAGTGGACTGAAGACCCTGCTCGGGGTAACCGATGATACCCGGCTCCGGTTGCAGGGATTGATGGGGCTGCCCGACGACCAGCCGGAGACGCCGGCGTTGGAATCGTCGCGCAATCGACGACCGGATTTCCAACTGTCGGTGCTGCGCGAGGACCGGGCACGGGCGGAGCTGGCGCTGGCCGAAGCCGGGCGCTGGGAGGACGTGGCCGTGCGCCTCTTCGCGGAGCGCGAGGCTTCCGTGGATGAACCGGAAGGCCTGGAGCGCAATCGCTTCGTGGGAGTGGGCGTTTCCATTCCGCTGCCGCTGAAGAAGGAACGGGTCACCGACGAACCGGCGGCGAAACTCGGGCAAGCCGAGGACCAGAGCCGCGCCCTGGCCCTGAAGATCGAGAATGAAATCGCGGGTGCCGCCAAGGTGCGCGACGAACTCCTGGCCCTGGCCCGCGACACCGCCGGGGAGACTCTCTCGCTGGCGGAGAAAAACCTGGACGCCATTTCCAAGGCTTACGCCAACGGTCAGATCGAACTGGTCAAGTATCAGCGGGCCCAGGAACAACTCCTGGAGGCGCGTCGCAGTGCCCTCAATTCCCGGGCCGCCTACCAGAGGGCCGAGGTGGACCTGCGCGAGGCGGCGGCTCTCTCCCCGGAGATCGAATTCTCCGGTGAATCCAACAAATGACCTCTTTTCCTCCCATGAAGACGACGATTTTTCTCCCGCTGCTGGCGATCCTGGTGCCGGTGGCTTTCGCTCCCGGGCTCCGAGCCCAGGAACCGGCCATCGATCCCGAGCGTGCCGCCAACACCATCATTCTCGACGAGGCCGGCGTCGAAAACCTGCGCCTCGAGACGGTCCTGGTCGAGGAACGGGATTTCGAGAGCACGGTTTTCGCCATCGGGCGGGTCGAGGAAATTCCCAACAACCACTACGCCGTCTCCTCGCGAATCGCGGGGATCGCGGTCGAGGTCAACGCCTTCACCGGGGACCGGGTCCGAAAGGGCGACGTGGTCGTCAAGGTGGAGAGCCGGTTGCCCGGCGACCCTCCGCCGGTGATCGAACTGCGGGCGCCGATCGACGGTTTGGTCACGGAGACGGATGTGCTCCAAGGACAGCCGGTGGAACCCGATGTCGAGTTGCTGGACATCTCCGATCGCTCCGAGATGTGGGTGGTGGCGCGCATTCCCGAGGAACGGGCCCATGGAATCGATATCGGCAGCCAGGCGCGGATCACTTTTCCCGCGGTCGGCGGCGAACCGATTTCCGCCGAACTGGTTCGTTTCGGCGTCGAGGCCGACCGGGAGGCCGGGGTGATCGAGGGAATCTTCGTGGTGCCCAATGGAAAAGGCCGCCTGTTTCCCGGGATGCGGGCGGAACTGGAGATCATCATCGGGAAGCGCTCGAACGTGATGGCGGTGCCGGAGGAGGCGATCCAGGGCGACCCAGCCTCGCGGGTGCTCTACGTGAAGGACTTCGAATTGCCGAACGCATTCGTGCGGGTGCCCGCGGTGCTCGGCGAGCGCGGCGGCGGCTGGGTCGAGGTCAAACGGGGACTCTTTCCCGGCGACGAGGTGGTGACCCGGGGATCGTATTCACTCGGTTTCGTCGGGGGCGACAGCGGGATGTCGCTGAAGGAGGCCCTCGATGCCGCCCACGGTCACGAACACAACGAGGACGGGTCGGAGATGACCGCGGAACAGAAGGCGGCGCGCGATGCCGGGGACGGTCACGATCACGGCGCACACGGCGCCGGCGGAGGCGCGCCCGGGTGGCTGAGAATCTACGCCATCGCCAGCACCGCCCTGCTGCTGTTCTTCGTCCAGTTGTGGTGGAACGCGCGACGCAAACCGCAACCCGCAGCCAGCGCCTGAGGTAGAGCCATGCTGAACCGCCTCATTCGTTTTTCTCTCGCGCAGCGCGGGCTCATCGTGATGGGCGCGCTGGTGCTGATGATTCTCGGCGTCCGGAAGACGATCGAGATGCCGGTGGACGTGTTGCCGGACCTGACCAAGCCCACCGTGACTCTCCTTACCGAGGCGCCCGGCTAC
>JAUIGT010000206.1 GCA_030432615.1 Verrucomicrobiia bacterium | reverse complement strand
GAGGGCGAAGATGCCGCCGATGAGGGCGAAGGGAATGTTCCCCAGGATGAGGATCGCCTGGCGGGCGGTGCCGAAGGTGCTCAGCAACACCATGAAGATCACCAGCAGGGCGAAGGGAACGACGATGCCGAGCCGCTTGGAGGCCCGGGCCTGGTTTTCGAACTGGCCGGCGAGATCGAGGAAGTAGCCGGGCGGCAGGTCCACCTTCTCGTTGATCGCTCGTTCGACATCCTCGACGAAGCCGACCACGTCGCGCCCCTCCACGTTGGACTGGAGAATGACGACGCGCTTTCCATCCTCGCGCTCGATCTGGGTGGGACCGTCCACTTCCACGAGTTCGACGACATCGGACAGGTAGATGCGCTGACCGGTCGGCGTCATGATCTGGAGTTTCTCGATCGAGGAAGCGGAATTTCGCAGCGGTTCCGGATAGCGGACCAGCACCGGGATGCGTCGGTTGCCTTCGATGATCTCGGTGGAGACTTCCCCGGCGACGGCGCGACTGATGAGCGAGTTGACCTCCTCCACGTCGAGGCCCAGCCGACCGAGTTCCTCGTGTTTCAGCTCGATCTTGAGGTAGAGTTGACCGCCCAGCGGGGTGCGCTGGACATCGACGGCACCGTCGATGCCGCTGATGACCGTCTCGATTTCGGCGGCCTTCTCATCGAGCACCGACAGCTCGTCGCCGCTCAGCTTGATGGCCACCGCCGAGCTGACCCCCGAGATCATCTCGGAGACGCGCATGTCGATCGGCTGGGTGAACCCGTAGGCGACTCCGGGGAAACGGTCGAGGACCTCCCGGATCTTGCCCTGCAGTTCCTCGACCGAATCGACGGTCCATTCCGTGCGCGGCTTCGTCACCAGGAAGACGTCGCTCTCGTTGAGTCCCATCGGGTCGAGCCGCAGTTCGTCGGACCCGAGCCGGGAGACGACGCTGGTGATTTCCGGAATCTCCAGCATCTGCTTCTCGATCCGAGAATCGATCTCCAGCGACTTCTCCAGGGAAATGGTGGGGAGCTTCTCGAACTGGACCACAATGGTGCCCTCGTCGAGGAAGGGGAGGAATTCCTTCCCGACCCGCAACGCGAGCAGCCCGCTGATCACCAGCAGGCCGAGCGCGATGCTCACCGCCAGCTTCGAGTGGCGCAGGACCCAGCCGAGGGTGGGGCGGTAGAGCCGCTTGATGAAGCGGATCACGAAGTTGTCGCCACCGCCGCCGGCGTTCATCAGCAGGCTGCCGATGACCGGAATGACGGTGAGCGAGAGCACCAGGCTGACGAGCATGGAAATCGCGATCGTCATCGCCAGCGGGCGGAAGAGTTTGCCCTCGATCCCCGTGAGGCTGAGGATCGGCGCCAGGGAGACCACGATGATGACCACGCCGGCGAAGATCGGCAGCGCCACTTCCTTGGCCGCGTGCACGAGGACCCGGGCGCGGTGGTCCTTGTCGGATTTCTGCAGGTGGGAGTGGATGTTCTCCACCATCACGACCGCGGAATCGACGAGGATCCCGATGGCGATGGCGATACCGCCGAGGGACATCAGGTTGGCGGTCAGGCCCATGTATTTCATGGCTACGAAGGCGCCGAGCACGGTCAGCGGCAGGATGGTGCCGACGGTCAGGGCGCTGCGGACATTGCCGAGGAAAAGGAGCAGCACCACGAGGACCAGGACCACCGCCTGGAGCAGGGCGTTGCGCACGGTGTCCACCGCGGTGGTGATCAACTCGGCGCGGTCGTAGAAGGGGACGATGCGAACGCCCTCGGGCAGGGCGTCCTTCACCTCTTCGAGCGCTGCCTTGACCGCCTCCACCGTCTTGCGCCCGTTGGCGCCGCGGCGATTGAGCACCAGTCCTTCGACGACTTCGCCCCTGCCGTCGGCAGTGACCCCGCCATAGCGGGTGAGGGCGCCCAGCTCGACCTTGGCGACATCGCGCACGAGAATGGCACGGCCTTCCCGGGTGGCCACGGGAATGGCCTCGATATCGGCCATGTCCTCGAGTTGGCCGACCGTGCTGACGAGCAGGACCTCGTCGTTGCGGACGAAGCGGTCGCCGCCGGCGTTGCGGTTGTTGCGTTCCAGGGCGGCGCAGACATCGTCGATGGTGAGATCGAAGGCCCGGAGCCGGTCGGGATCGGGGACGACGTGAAAGCTGCGCACTTCGCCGCCGAGCGCGTTGACGTCGGCGACGCCATCGACGGAGAGCAGGCGCGGCCGGATGATCCAGTCGAGCACCCCGCGCAGTTCCATGTTGGTGTAGCCGTCGCCCTCGAGCAGGAACATGTAGACGTCCGACAGCGGCATGGTGATGGGGGCGAGTCCGCCCTCGACGCCCTCCGGCAGACCGGAGAGCACCTGGTTGATGCGTTCGGTGACCTGCTGGCGGGCCCAGTACATGTCGGTGCCGTCCTCGAAGTCGATGGTGATGACCGAGAGCGCGTACTTGGTGATGGAACGCAGGATCGTCTGCTTGGGAATGCCGCGGACCTCGGTTTCCAGCGGGTAGGTGACCCGCTGCTCGACCTCTTCGGGGGTCATCCCGGGGGCCTTGACGATGACCTGGACCTGGGTGTTGGAGATGTCGGGAAAGGCGTCGATGGGCAGTTCCCGGAAGGCGTAGACGCCCATGCCGAGCAGGACGCCGGTGAGCACGATGAAGAGGAAGCGCTGGTTCAGCGCGAATTGGACAAGTCGATTGAGCATGGCTCGAAAGGGGATGGGGTGAAAGGAAGGGAGTCGGAGATGCGGGGCCGGATCACTCCTCGGCGGTCATCTCCAGGTGTCCCTTCAACTGCGCGGCGTTGGCGCTGACGACCTCGGCGCCGGCCTCGATGCCGGAAAGGATCTCGGTCAGGCTGCCGTCGGAACGGCCGGTCTCGACGGGGGCGGAGGCGAAGGTGTTCTCCCCGGTGCGAAGGAACACCGCCTTGCCGCCGTGAAGATCGACCACGGCCGAGGCGGGCACGGCCAGGGTGGAATCGCCATCATTCCCGGTGACCTCGACGACGACCGGGGTGCCCGGGCGCCAGGCGCGGTCCTGGTTGTCGAGCGCCGCCCGGGCGAGCACGGTGCGGCTGGCCTCGTCGGCGACGGGTGCCAGGTAGATGAGCTTGGCTTCGCGCGCCTGGTCGCTGACGGTGGAGTGTACCCGCACCGTCATGCCCTCGGAGAGGCGACCGGCTTCGCGGAGCGAGGGATGGAAGTCGACCCAGAGTTCATCGAGATCCGCGATGGTGTAGAGTTGCTGGTCGGGTTCGACGGCGGCGCCCTTGCGCACGGATTTCTCGATGATCTCCCCGGCGGCAGGCGCCTTCACCTCGAGGCTGGTGTAGTTGCCGGCGCCGACGTTGATGAGGTACTGGTGGACGGTGCCCTCGTTGAAATGGAGGAGCTTGAGCGGCTGGAGCGCCCGAGCGTGCTCGGCGACCGCCATCTGGAATTCGAGCTCCTTCTGGCGGAGCTGTTCCTGGGAACTCAGGTTCTTGGCCATCAGTTTCTTCTCCTGCTCCAGGGCTTTATGGGCGAAATCCATCGCCTGCTCCGCATCGACGTAGGTCGTCAGCGCCTGCGAGAGTTCGGCGCTCTCGATCTTGAAGAGCTTGTCCTCGGTGGTGACGGTGGCGCCCAGTTGCTGGTAGTCCTCGTCGATGACGCCGGCGATCCGGGGCACCACGTCGATGACGCGCTTTTCGTCCAGCCGGACGACCCCGGCGGCGCGGACGCCGGCACTGATGGCCTGGGGCTGGGCCTCGGCAAATTCCAGCTTCAGGTTCTCGATCGCGGCGGGATCGAGTTCGAAGGTGGCGGCCTCCTCGGCGTTCAGCGGGCCGGTCAGGGCGAGGAGGGAGAAGGCGGCGGCGATCGGGCCGCTTCGGAAAAGAGAAGTTTTCATGGTTCTATCGGTTTGGGGAAGGGGAGGGAAAAATGGGAGGGAGTGAACAGGGTTGGATCGGCGACCGAACCCGGTCGGGTGGGGATGCGGCATCAGTCGTCGGTGAGGTCGCCGGTCAGGGCTTCGATCTCGATGCGGGCGGTGTGGTACTTGGAAAGGGCGTCGATGCGTTCGCTGCGCAGGGCGGCCAGCGACCGACGCGCCTCCAACAGTTCGAGGTAGCTGGTGCGGCCGAGGCGATAGCTTTCCGAGAGCGACTCGTAGAGTTCGTCGGCGGCGGGCAGCATCTCCCCGGCGACGAGGTGGTATTCCTCATGCGCGGCGGAGAGCCGACCCCAGGCTTCGGACAGCGCGAGGTCGAGCCGGGTGAGCGCCTGGGTGACGATCGCCTGGTTCTTGTCGACGGCGGCTTCGGCTTCGGCAATGCCGCCCTCGTTGCGGTTCCAGATCGGCAGCGGGACCGAGACATTCAGGACCACGGCATCGTCGTTGATGGCGGTGTCGCGGCGCCAGGCTACGCCGACGGCGACGTCGGGGGTGACCTTGCGATGCTCGAGCGTCAGCGCTTTCTCCGCGGAATCGACGCCCGCCTTCGCCATGGCCACGGCGGGATGTTCCTCGAGTCCGTCGCGCAGGCTGTCCAGTTCGGGGACGGCCTTGCCGGGAGTCTCCAGTTCCCCGGAGACGCGATCGAATTTCGGCGTTTCCTCGCCCCACATGGCGGCGAGTTGGCGACGGGCGATGTCCGCTTCGCGCCGGCGGAGTTCCAGTTGAAGGCGGGCCTGCTTGAGTTCCAGCTCGGTGCGTTTCACGTCGATGGACGAGCCGCGTCCGCCCGCTTCGAGATCCGCGACCGAATCGGTGGTTTCCTTGGCGATGCCGACGAGGTCGCGGGCGTTCGCTTCCGTGTCCTGGGCGGTCAGTACCGCCACGAAGCGCCGGGCGGTTTCGAGCAGGACCTCGCGCCGGGCGGCCTCGTAGCCGAGTCGCTCGGTCTCGACATCGGCCTTGGCGATGTCGCCCCGGAGTCGCCGCTTGCCGCCGAGTTCCAGCAATTGGCTGACCCCGACATTGTAGACGGCGCTGCGGAAGCTCTCGTATTCGCCGGAACCGAGGATATCCTCGATCTCGACATCGAGGTCCGGATTCGGTCGTTCGAGCGCGGATAGGATCCGGGCCTCGGCCGCGCGGAGGTCGGCGTCGTAGGTGGCCAGGGCGGGATGGTGCTCGAGCGCCCGGGCGATGGCCTGGGCGAGAGAGATCGATGCGGTTTCCCGGTCGTCGGCGGCTTGGCCGGAGGGCGCGGCGACGAGGCCGATCCAGGCCAGCGAGGCCGCGGCCAGGGCCAGGAACCGAGGGGAAAATTGGCTGCGATTCAGGTTGGATTTCATGTCTGGGATCTCGGGAAAGAAGGTTGTGGGTTGATGGGGCTGGAAAGAGGAGGAAAAAGAAAAGCCGGGAACCGTGTCAAGAGGGAGGCCGGAACACACCGGTGCTTCAAGACGGGCCGGGCCAAGGTGGGCGGGCGGGGCGAGACGGCGACAGGGCCGAATCAGGAGACCGGAGAAGACGACAGGAAGTCTCCGGAAAACCGCTTCGCGACCGGCGAAGCGGGAATCAGATGAGGAAAACGCCGGAGAACGTCCGGCCGGACCAGGGGCTCGCGGACCACGGGGGCGCTCGCGAACCGGATGACGGAGTGGAGGACGCCGGGGGGGAGGTCAGCACCAGTTCGGCGACGGGCTCGGCAAACTCGGCCGGTCCATGGTCCTGCGATTCCGTGGAGGCCAGTGCCTCGGCCTTCTTGAACTCGTGTTCGTTGCAATGGCAGACGAAGGCATTGTCCAATCCCCGGACTTCGCAGGTGCGCGGACCGTTGGTTCCCTCGGAAACCTCGACCCCGAAGGCGCCGAGCAATTGGCACAGGCAACCCGGCAGGATCAGGTAGATCCCGAGGTAGATTGCGCCGATGGCCGAGAGGAATTTCATGTGCCGCGCGCCAACCAAGGTCCGACCCCCTGATTCGTCAATGGCCATATTTGCGCGGATCTTGCGGTGCGGAGTGGTGAATGGCCCGCATTTTTGCTGGCGGGAAAAGGAGAGCGCGGCAAGGTTGACGCGTGTTCCAGATCATCTTCAACGAGATCAGCGCGGCCGAGATTTCCCAGCTGCCCACGATGACGCAGATGGAAGTCCTCAGCGAATTCCAGGTCACCCCCGAGGACCTGGAGAACCTCGACGGCGACCGCTTCGGTTCGCTGGAGCGGGAGGGCAAGACGCTCTACCGTTACCGGGCCAAGGACGTGCGGATCTATTTCGAGGTCACCGACGATCATTCCGTGTTGGTGCACCGGGTGCTGACCAAGAACACCTTCCAGGATTTCCTCTACCGCACCCGCCTCCCCCTGAGCGAGGACGAGGAGCTGAGCCAGTCGAAGCAGTTCTGGAAACTGATCGAGGAAGGGGAGAACGCGCAGCGGGTGTGATTGCTGGCCGGCGTATACCGGCGGCGTTCGAAAACAGCGGTGGAGAAGGCCGGCAACCGCGTCATGGAAGCTGATTGACAGCCAGGCGCTTGCGCCTAGTATCGGGCCGCTTGTTGATTTCTCTCGCATCTGCGTTGAAAGTCGCGAGAATCGGCACGCAAGCATTAGAATCAACCAACCGGAGGCTATTTGCGTAACACGGTGGAATTCAAGGATATCAAACGCATCGTCGAGCTCATGGACGACCACGGGCTCACTCATTTCAAACTGGAGCTCGAGGACTCGAAGCTGGAGTTGCGGAAAGGCGCGGACATCGACATCGATGCCGTGCAGAAATTGATGAGCCTCGCGCCGGCCCATTATGCCCCCGCCCCGCACCCGGCACCGGCCCCCGCCCCGGCCGCTCCGGCGGCGCCCGCGCCTTCTTCCCTGGTCGGTGTCGAGCCATCGACCGATGGTCCCGGGCCCGGCGAAGTGGAGATCAAGTCCGAGTTGGTCGGCACCTTCTATCGTTCGCCCTCGCCCGAGGCCGATCCCTTCGTCAAGGAAGGCAGCGACATCACCGAGGAATCCGTGGTCTGCATCGTCGAGGCGATGAAGGTCATGAACCAGATCCAGGCCGGTGTCAGCGGGAAGATCACCAAGGTGCTGGTCGAAAACGGCACCCCGGTGCAGTATGGCGATCCGCTTTTCTACGTGAAACCGGCCTGAGCCGACGGTGCGGCGTTCGCCGAACCGTTCCCACCGCTCCCGCACGTCAGCCCCAATGCTCTCCGGCGGGGCGATCGCGGACCAGCCGACGCTCTCGTTTTCTAATTCTTTCATCTCTCCTCTTCCACCCTTTCGATCATGTTCCGAAACGTCCTCGTCGCGAATCGCGGTGAAATCGCCGTGCGCGTCATCCGCGCCTGCAAGGAGCTGAACGTCCGAACCGTGGCGGTCTATTCCGAGGCGGATGCCGATTCGATGCACGTGCAGCTGGCCGACGAAGCGATCTGCATCGGTCCCGGCCAGAGCGCGAAAAGCTACCTCAAGATCGAGAACATCATGAGTGCCGCGGAGATCGCCAACGTCGATGCGATCCACCCCGGCTACGGCTTCCTCTCGGAAAATCCGCGCTTCGCGGAGATCTGCGAAAGCTGCAAGGTCAAGTTCATCGGTCCCTCCGCCGAGGTCATCTCCCTGATGGGCGACAAGAACCAGGCGCGGGCCACCGCCAAGAAGCACGGCATCCCGGTGACGCCCGGCAGCGAGGGCATCGTCAAGGACGAGGAGGAAGCCATGAAACTGGCCGAGGAGATAGGCTTCCCGGTGATGATCAAGGCCTCCGCCGGCGGGGGCGGTCGCGGGATGCGCCCGGCGCTCAACCAGGCCAGCCTTTCATCCGGATTTCACGCCGCCCGGGCCGAGGCCGAGGCCTGCTTCGGTTCGCGGGACGTGTATATCGAGAAGCTCATCGAGAATCCCCACCACATCGAGTTCCAGGTGGTGGCCGATCGCCACGGCAACGTCATCGAGCTGGGCGAGCGCGACTGTTCCATGCAGCGCCGGAACCAGAAGATCATCGAGGAAACGCCCTCGCCGCTCCTCACCGACAAGCTGCGGAAGGAAATGGCGGAAGCCTCCGTCACCCTGACTCGCGAAATCGGCTACGAGAACTGCGGGACCATCGAGTACCTGGTCGACGACGACGGCAACTTCTACTTCATGGAGATGAACACCCGCATCCAGGTGGAGCATCCCATCACCGAGGAAGTGCGCGGCTGCGATCTCATCAAGGAACAGATCCGCATCGCCGCCGGCATGCCGCTTTCCGAGCACGTGCTCAACAGCGAGCCGCGCGGCCACGCCATCGAATGCCGCATCAACGCCGAGGATCCCTACCGCGGTTTCGCGCCCAGCCCGGGCAAGATCAATCTCTTCTACGCCTCCGGCGGACGCGGGGTGCGCGTCGATACCCACGTCTACAGCGGATACGAGGTGCCGCCCTACTACGACTCGATGATCGCCAAGCTCATCGTCACCGGCGCCAATCGCGAGATCGCCATCGCCCGGATGACGCGCGCGCTCAACGAGTTCCTCATCAGCGGCATCAAGACCACGATTCCCTTCCAGGCGGCGATTCTCAAGCACGGCGCCTTCAAGTCGGGCAACTACAACATCCGCTGGGTGGAGGAGTACATCGCTTCCGAGCCCGATCCGCCGAAGCCGGGTTCGCTCGAGGGCTGAACGCGATGAAGGCGATCGCCGACTGCCGGCTCTACGGCATTCTCGATCTCGGCTACGTGGAGCGGTCGGAGATCGTTTCCATGACGCGGGAGATGATCGCGGGAGGCGTGGACATTCTCCAGCTCCGCGCGAAGAAGCTGCCGGCCGACGAAGTCCTCGCCATGGGTCGGGAAATCCTGCCCCTTACCCGCGACGGCGGGGTACCGTTCATCGTGAACGATCATCCCGAGATCGCGGCCGAGTTGGCCGCGGACGGCGTTCACGTGGGCCAGGACGATCTGTCGATGGAGGCGGTGCGCGCCATCGTCGGCGATGCCATGATGGTGGGACGTTCCACCCACAGTCTCGACCAGGCGCGTGGCGGGGCGGCGGAGGGAGCGGACTACATCGGCTTCGGCCCCCTGTTCGCCACACCGACGAAACCGGACTACACCCCCATCGGTATCGAGGAGATCGCGCGGGTGCACGAGGAACACCCCGAGCTGCCGATTTTCTGCATCGGCGGGATCAAGCGGGAAAACCTGCCGCAAGTGCTCGCCGCCGGAGCGAAGCGGGTGGTGATCGTTTCGGGGATTCTCCAGGCGCCTGACGTCTCCGCCTACGTGCGCGAGGTGAAGGCGATGCTGGGGTAGAATCCGTGAATTGTGGGGGCGTGCGTGGGGTGGCTCTCCCGAGCCGCCTCGGTCAGAGGAGTGGGTGTTTTCCGTGAAGCATCGAGGGACCTGGCAGCCCGGGTCACGCTACGGGATGCCATCGGGCGGAGTGCCACTGAGGACGATGGCGGTGGTCAGCAACGTGGAGTCGGGATTGTCCTCGGTGGCGATGCGGCCCTCGGCCTGGACGAGATGTCCCATGCGGCCGACGATGCGGGCCTCGATCACGAGGGTTTCTCCGGGACTGGCGGTGCCCAGGATCTTGGCCTGGCGGACGGCGGTGAGGCGGAGGTCGTCCAGCGGAGCATGGGCGGGGTCGCTCTGGGCGATGATGCCGGTCAGCTGGGCGACGGCCTCGATGAGGATCACGCCGGGCATGATGGGATGCTCGGGAAAGTGGCCGGCGAGAAAGCTCTCGTCGCCGCGGATGCGATAGGAGGCGACCGCGGACCTGCCGTCCTCGAGCGATTTCAGTCGATCGACGAAGCGAAACTCGGAACCGTGCGGCAGGGCGATGAGGGCGTGATGAAGGGGATCGTCGGTCAAGGTTCCTGGAGGTTGTATCCGCTGAGGTCGGGCTGAAAAAGAGCCTCGTCGAGAGCCACGTTGAACTCCTGGCGGGTGAAGATGGTTTCGACTTCCGAGCGATCACGAAAGGTCAGTTCGAAGCCGCGAAGA
>JAUIGT010000205.1 GCA_030432615.1 Verrucomicrobiia bacterium | reverse complement strand
GATTCGGGCAGTTGAGGTCTCCTCGTTGGATGTGTCTGCCGGATTCGGGGATGCCGGCGATACGACGGAAGGTGACGGGCTGTTCGACTCCGGGCCGGGAGCGCGGGCTTCCGAAAACGAAGGCGAGATCGTTTCGGGCGCGCCCGAGGTTCCTGGGGCGGAATCGGCCGGGTCGCGGAGGGCGACACCGACCAGGTACCAGCAGACGGAAAGGGCGAGCAGGAAGAGGACGACAAGGATCGCCCCGAAGGCGGTCTTCGGGCGAGGGGAAGGCATCGGGAGGAAATAGATCAGGAATTTCGACGGGACCGAAGACGGAGCGTCGCAAATCGACGGGACCGGGTCTTTGGCCAGATGAAATCCAGGGGGAGGGATCCTTAGCTAACCAGATCCCGGGCGCTCTGTCAGGCCCAAATCCGAATGCGTCCGCCTCAAGGTCAGGCCATCTCCTGGGGCCAGTATTCGTCGATCTTGGCCCGGACGAAATCGACGCTGCGGGCCAACTGGTCCATGCCATCGACGCCATCCTCGATGCTGATCCAGTTCTCGAAAGGGCGCTCGCCGGATCCGAAGCCGGCCTCGCGGAGGAGGGAGAAAATGGCGTCGTAGTCGTTCAGTCCCTTCCCGATTTCGCCATGGCGAAGCCGCTTGGCGTAGCCTTCGGCCCCCGTTTCCTCGCGGCGAAGATCTTCCAGAGTGCCCTCGGCGAGGTAGCGGTCGCTGGCGTGCATCGTCACCACCCGGGAGGCGACCCGGCGCAGCAACTCGAGGGGATCCTCCCCGGCGAGATAGGTGTTGGACGGGTCGTAGTTCACCCCGAAATGCGGGTGGTCGATCCGTTCGACGATGTCGCAGAAAATGTCCATGGGCTGGGCGAATTCCGGATGGCTCCAGAAATCGTCCTTGTAGTGATTCTCCAGGATCAGGGTCACGCCCTTGTCGCTGGCGTAGGGCAGACAGGCCTGGATGCACTCGGCGGTGTAGCGAACGCCTTCCTCGCGCGCAAGGTGGGGACGATTCTGTCCGCTGAGCACCCGGCAGTATTGTCCGCCGAGCTTGGCGATCATCCGGATCCAGGCTTTCTGCTGCTTGACCTGGGCCGCCCGGAAGTCGGGGTCCGGGTGGGTGAAATCCGGCGAGCAGCAGAGCATGGGAATGCGGAGGTCGTAGTCCTCCACCCGTTCGCGAATCGCGGACCAGTTTTCCTCGTCCGCCATCTCGAGGAAACCGGCATACCACTCGAGCCCATCGACGGGCAGCGAAGACGCCTCGTCCACCCACTGCGCCATGGAGACGGAGCCGTCCCGGCACAGCTGTTGCATGTAAAGTTTGGGAAAAACCGCGAGCAGGGGTCGGTTCGCCATAAGCTGGCAAGTCTACACCGAAGTGGGCGCCGGCGCCATGGCGGGAATGTGACAAATGCCCCGTGGATCGGACGGTGGAGGGCGCCCGATCGCTTTCGGAGGTCCGGGCGCAAAAAAAAGGCTGCCGAATCCCGGCAGCCTTTTTCGCAGGTTTTTCTGGGGAAAAATCGGGTTCGCCGAATCGATCAGCGCTTGGAGAACTGGAAGCGCTTGCGGGCGCCGGGCTGGCCGGCCTTCTTGCGTTCCTTGGCCCGACTGTCGCGGGTGAGGAGACCCTCCTCGCGCAGAGCGTCGCGGTGGTCGGGATTCAGCTTGAGCAGGGCGCGGGAGATGCCGAGGCGAATGGCGTCCACCTGGCCGTTGATGCCACCGCCGCTGGTGTTGATGCGCACGTCGTACTGGTTCGCTTCCTGGACCTTGTGGAACGGATAGAGCACCTGGTTCTGGAGCGCCAGGGTCGGGAAGTAATCCTCGAAGGCGCGACCGTTGACGGAGATCTCGCCGGAACCGGGCTTGAGGGCGACCCGGGCGACGGCGGTCTTGCGACGTCCGGTGGCATTGACGGAGGCAGTATCGGTGGCCATGAGAAAAAGTGTTTCGTTCGAGCGTTGGAAGGGAAAGGGGGAAATCAGAGAGCCACCGCTTCAGGCTGCTGCGCTTCGTGGGGGTGGGTTTCGCCGGCGTAGACCTTGAGCTTCTTCATGATCTGGCGACCGAGGCGGTTGTGGGGAACCATGCCGGTGACGGCGCGCTCCACCATCAGCTCGGGGCGGCGTTCACGCAGTTTGCGGGCGGTTTCCCGCTTCTGGCCGCCGACATAGCCGGAGAAGGAGGTGTAGACCTTCTGATCTTCCTTCTTGCCGGAGAGGCGGACCTGCTCGGCGTTGATGATGACCACGAAGTCACCGCAATCGACGTGCGGGGTGAAGAGCGCCTTGTCCTTGCCGCGCAGCAGACGGGCAGCGGCCACGGCGACGTCGCCCAGGATCTGGCCCTTGGCGTCGATCACCCACCACTTGCGTTGAATGTCTTCGGCTTTGGCTGAGAAAGTTTTCATCTTTGAAAATGGTAAGAAGGGAGAATTCCGCTCCCGGGCAAGTTCCGCTTCCGTGTCTCCCGGCCCTTGTGAGAGGAAAGAGCCCGCGGAAAAACGCCCCAGAGGCGTGCCCGATCGCGTGAAGGGCGGGAAATCTAGGACCAATCGCGATGATGTCAAACTTTTTGGAAACGGGCCGCGAAGGGAATTTTTCGGGGCCGAATTCCGCCGGACTTTTACCCTTGCGCCCCCTCTCAGGCGTGATAATGCTGGGCCTTCTTTCCGGGGAGAAAACGCCGGCGCGCGTTCCGCGATCGGCCCGACACTGACTGACTGATTCCCGTTCTTTCGCATTCACTGCGTCCCGTTCTACCCATGAGCATTCAACGCGCCCTCATCTCCGTTTCCGACAAGTCCGGCCTCGAGCCACTGGCCCGTGGCCTCGCCGAACGCGGCATCGACATCCTTTCCACCGGTGGCACCGCCAAGTTCATCCGCTCGCTCGATATCGAGGTCACCGACATCTCCGATTTCACCGGTTTCCCGGAGCTGTTCGAGGGGCGCGTCAAGACCCTGCACCCGAAAGTCCACGGCGGTCTCCTGCACCGGCGCGACAAGGAGGATCACGTGGCGCAGGCGAAGGAGAACGACATCCTGCCGATCGACCTAGTGGTGGTGAACCTCTATCCCTTCGAGCAGACCGTCGCCAAGGAGGGCGTCACCCGCGAGGAGGCCATCGAGAACATCGACATCGGAGGACCGTCCATGCTGCGCTCGGCGGCGAAAAACTACGACGCGGTCACCGTGGTCGTCGATCCGGCCGACTACCCGACCGTGCTGGAGGAAATCGACGAGCACGAGGGCGACACCACCCTCAAGACCCGGGAACGGCTCGCCATCAAGGTGTTCCAGCGCACTGCCGCCTACGATCACGCCATCGCCGCCCACCTCAACGATTGCCAGGAAACCGAGAGCAGTTTCTCCGTCTGCCTGCCGCTCGACCAGGAACTGCGCTACGGCGACAACCCGCACCAGAAGGCGTCCCTCTACGGAAACTTCAGCGACTATTTCAAGAAACTGCAGGGCAAGGAACTGAGCTACACCAACGTGCTCGACATCGCCGCCGCCGCGGAACTGATCCACGAATTCCGCCGCCCCGCGGTCGCCATCCTCAAGCACACCAATCCCTGCGGGGTCGGTGCCGACAGCGAGGACCTGCGGGCGGCTTGGGAAAAGGCCTTCGAGACCGATCGCCAGGCGCCCTTCGGCGGGGTCATCGTCTGCAACCGGCCGCTGACCTTGAGCGTGGCCCGGGTCATCGCCGAGATCTTCACCGACGTCATCATCGCTCCGGAGTTCGAGACCGAGGCGCGGGCGCTGCTGAAGAAGAAGAAGAATCTCCGCCTCATCGAGATGGCCGAGGCCTTCAAGGACCGGCTCGCCGATCCGGTGATCCGCTCGGCTCCGGGCGGACTCATGGTCATGGACGCCGATCCGGTGGCGCTGGGACTGGACCACATCGAGGAAAAGGTCGTGACCGAGCGTCCGCCGACCGCCGACGAGATCGAGGCAATGCGTTTCGCCTGGAGGGTGGTCAAGCACGTGCGTTCCAATGCCATCGTCTTTGCCGGCAGCGACCGCACCCTGGGAATCGGGGCCGGGCAGATGTCACGGGTCGATTCCTGCCGCCTCGCGGTGTGGAAGGCCGAACAGGCCGGGCTCGACCTGCACGGTTCCGTGGTCGCCAGCGACGCCATGTTCCCCTTCGCCGACGGCCTCGTCTCCGCGCTGGAGGCCGGCGCCACCGCGGCGATCCAGCCGGGTGGTTCGATCCGGGACGAGGAAGTCGTCCAGGCCGCCAACGAACGCGGCGCGGCGATGGTCTTCACCGGCAACCGGCATTTCCTGCACTGAATCCGAATTCCCCTCGTGTGAATCGTTTTGGTTTCAGCGGAACGGGATGTCCAAAATCAATTGACGCTGCCATCACCTTTTTCCTAGCGTGACCGGTAGTGTCCGGCACTTGGAAAGTTTGGTGATGAAATGCGAGCTGTCTGTCAGATCATCTGTTGGTTGGCGGTCTTGCTTTTTCTGGTCTACGTGGGCGATGTCTTGGACACGGCATTCTGGCAAGCTGGAATCCACGCCAGGAAGTTGTTCGCCGATATGCCGATGCACCCTCCCTACCAAGGGTGGCCCCTTTCTCGGGATTTCACGCCATTCCTTTGGGACAATCATCAATTGATTCCTCACGTGATGATCCTTCCCTGGCTGGTTGCGATCACATCGGTGGCCCTATCGCGGGGATCCCCGTTCGAACTTGGTGATTTTCTTTTGCGCTTTTTGACGGTCGTGGTGATCGAGGTTGGAATCTTCCTCGTACTCCTGTGGACTTTGATTCAACCATTCGTTTCCTACATCGGTACAGGGCAACCACCCGGATTAACGACCGTTGAGATGGTTTCGCGAGCCATTTTCGTGGTCGCGGTCATGGCATCTGCCTCAGGAATGTTGTGGCGTTTGATCCGCTGGAAGCGATCCGAGATTTCCGAGGGGCAACCCGAGAGTCCTTCGCTTCCGACTGCGATTGGAAGTTCGGACAAGAATGAAAACCGATCCGTCTGACGCCCTCCGTTGCTTTCGGATACACGGGCTCCGAGGCGGTTTGCTCAATACATCATCATATCCATCGGCTCCGCGGTCGGTTCCATGGAGTCCACGTTGATGAGGGGGACGATGTCGCCGTCCTCTTCCGAGTAGTGGATCTTGCCGATGACCTTGACCCAGCCGAGTTCCTCGTAGGCCGGCGGTTTTTCGCCGAACTCGATGGGAATGGACAGCGGGCGGGCGTCGGCGGCGCAGCACTCGACGAAGAGCCGGAACAGTTTCAGGCGGGTGCCGTTGGGATTGTGGAGGGTTTCCTCCATAACCTGAGCGGTGGTCTCGACCGGGATGCCTTCCATCACCGCCATCAGTTCCTCGTCGCCGGCGGTGTAGAAGATCTGGGGAACGTCGAGGAGGAAGTTGCCTTCGCTGTTCTTCGGCACCATGCGCTCGAGGTCGGTCATGGTGAAGGCGCCCCACTCGTCGCCCTCCTCGCCGGCGGGCGGTGTGTCGGCGGCGGCGGTCTCGGTGGGGGAATCCTTGACGTCCTCGCCGGTGGGCGGGGTATCCGCGGCGTCGTCCCCCGGTTTCGTGGCGGTGGTTTGCGGGGGCGTGTCGGTCCCGGCGGGCGATGACTTCGGGGCGCTCGCCGCCGCTGTCTTGGCGGCCTCGGCACGGGCGGCGCGTTTTTCGGCGAGCCGCAGCTGGTAGATCTGGCGTTCGATCTTGCCCCACTTCTGGAGGTATTCGGAACTGAAACTGTCCTTGGAGAAACGCGCCGCCATCAGCAGCGGGATCGTGAGAATGATCACCGCGGTGAGAACGGCCGAGGGCGGTTGCTCGTGATCGTGCGATTCATGCCCGTGGCCATGATGGTCATGGTCATGGTCGTGATGATCGTGTCCGCAGCAGGCATGGCCGTGCTCGTGGTCATGGTCGTGCGCGTGCGCATGTTCCTCCTCGTGATGGTGTTCGTGCCCATGGTCGTGATCGTGATCGTGGCCTTCCCCCTCGTCGCCGTGATCGTGGGTGCAGACTTCGCGTTGTCGCACGGTGGCGAGATTGAACAATCCCATCACGCAGAGTCCGAGGCCGGCCACCAGTGCCCAGGTGCGGAAGCTCTTGTCGACGTGATTCTCGATCCGTCCCGAGGCGTAGAAATAGATGAAGGTGACGCCCCAGAGCAGCAGCACCAGGATCGAGAGAATTTGCAGGGTCTTTCGAGCTTTCATGGCAGGTCAGAGGACGTGCATCCAGAAGTAGCAGAGGGCGCCGATGACGAGGAACAGACCCACGGCCATTCCCGTGACGAAGCGGCGCTTGAACACCGCAAGATACATGAAGACCAGCTTCACATCCATCATCGGTCCGAAGACGAGGAAGGCGAGCTTGGCGGAGAGCGGCACCGGGAAGTTCGCGGCGATGAACGCGTCCGAGGTGCTGCAGAGCGAGAGCACGAAGGCCAGGATCATCATGAGATTGATCCCGATGTACTCGCTCTGGTTGAAAAGGACCACGAGGTCGTCGGTGACATAGGCCCGGAAGAGCGAGGTGATGGCCACCCCGATGCTGAAATACATCGCCGTATCCACGAAGTCCCGCATCGCGGTGCGCATGGCGTGCACCAACCGGGCGGAATGGCTGGGGCGATCCGCGGAATCGGCCGCCGCCCGTTCAGGCTGCTCGTGTTCGTGATCGTGCACCTCCGCGTGCCCGCCCAGTCCGGTGCCGGCGAGGATCTCGGGCCGAAGCACGGAGTCGCGGCGCATTTTCAGGACCAGCATCCCCATGCCGACCGTCACGATGAAGGCGATGCCGAGACGGCTCAGGGTGACGAAGAGCGGGCCCTCCTTGCCGGCGTCCTCGACCTGGCGGAGGAGAAATTTCCCGGCTTCGGTGTTGAAGGCGTTGTAGGTGCTGATCACCACGATGGGGTTGATGATCGGCGCCGAGAGCATGTAGGTGATGGCGCAGGAAACCGGCAGGCCCTTGCGGATCAGCCGTCGGATCACCGGGACGATGGCGCATTCGCAGACGGGAAAGATCGCGCCCAGCAACGCGCTCATCAGCACCGCCAGCGGGCGCTTCTTCGGCAGCCAGCGATCAATGAGCCCCGGGGGCAGGTAGGCGTCGATGAATCCCGAGATCAGCGTGCCGAAGAAGATGAACGGCGCTCCCTCCAGCACGATGCTGAGGAAAAGATAACAGAAATCGGTGAACGGATTGAGACCGGAAGAGTCCATCAGGGGTAGGGGAAAAGCGCGTGCCGGACGTCGCGGACCGGGCTATCGTGATCGCGATCGGGATGATTTGCAACCCGCGCGAGAGGGTGGAGTCCGCGAGGCTACCCTCATGACCGGATTGAAAGACTCGCCCGCATCCGGTCGTAGCCGCTGAAGCCGGCACCGGCGGTTTTCCCCCGATTTTTCCCGAGCCTTGCCCGTGGCGCAAAAACGCCAACCATCCCGACCCCAGATGAAAGCATCGAAACGACTGACCAGCCGCCGCAATTTCCTGCGCCTCGGCTTCTATGGAACCGGGGTGGGGGCCTTCGGCTATGGTTCACTGATCGAGCGCCGCTCGCCGCGCATCGAGCGCGTCACCTGCCCGTTGCCGGAGGCTCACGAGGGCCTGGACGGTCTGCGGATCGCGGTGATGTCGGATTTCCACCATGACGACTTCCACGACGACGGTCTCATCGGCGGCGCCATCGAGTCGATGAATGCGCTGAAGCCCGACCTGGTGATGTTTCCCGGGGATTTCATCAGCAGCGACGTCGCCGGCATGGACGCGCTGGTCGGCCATTTCCGACGGATCGAATCGCGGCTCGGCGCCTTTGCCTGCCTCGGGAACCACGACCAATGGAATGCGCCGGAGGGAGTGACGAAGCAGCTCGAGCGCGGCGGTGTCTCCCTCCTCAAGAACGCGGCCTCCGAACTGCGGTCGCCGCGGACGGGGGAACGCTTCATGATCGCGGGATTGGAGAGTGCCTGGTCCGGCGATCCCGATCTCTCGAAGACGCTTCGCGGCGTCAACGGCGACGTGCCGGTGCTGCTCGGTTGGCACGAACCCGATCCCTTCGACAGCATCACGGACGGCCGGGTCCTGCTGCAGATGTCGGGCCACACCCACGGTGGCCAGGTCTGCGCCCCTTTCTACGGCGCCATCCAGTTGCCCCGCTACGGGCACAAGTATGTGGCCGGTCTCTTCGGGGACGAGCAGGCGCGCCTCTATGTCACCCGCGGTATCGGCTCGATGGGGGTTCCGGTTCGATTCTGCTGTCCTCCCGAGATTTCCCTGATCACCCTCCGGGCCGGTTCCGAAGGTGAAATCGCCGCCTGATTGCGTAGAATGTCGGGGTCGGGCGGCGGGAATTCTGACTGACCGGCGGCAAACGAACGTCCATGGCATCATGAAAGGCACCAGAACACTTCTCCTCTCTTTCTCCGTCATCCTGCTGGTCGCGGCGGCGATTTTTCCTTCGCCGGCACAAGCGCAGCGGGATCGCGGCCTCAGCGCACGGGGCGCCCTCGAATTGATCTCGGAGCGCTTCGGTGCCGAGAGAGTCGAATGGATCGTGGAAATGCGGGGCTACGATGGCGTGCCCGATCCCGATGAATGGGAGGTCACGGCCTGGGATCCGCGTTCCCGCTTTCTGGTGCGGGAATACTGGGCCGGCGACCGGGAGGCGACCGACGAGGGTTCCAACGACGACTACTATCCCGAGAGATCGCCCTTCGGTTTCGTGCGCGTGACCGATCTCAAGCTCGACAGCAAGGCGGCCTTCGTCATCGCCGAGGCCGAGGCCCGCAAGGCGAAGATGGGTTTCGACAGCCTCAACTACAGCCTGCGCTGCCGCGAATTTTCCCGCGAGCCCGTCTGGACGCTCGAACTGATGGACAGCGCCGGCTACATCGCCGGCAAGGTCTACATTTCCGGCGCCACCGGCGAAGTGTTGCGCACCGTCTGGATCTATCGAGGGAGTCGCGGACGACCGGACGGTGGCCCGTTGATTCTCGACTCGGCCGCGCCCCGGGACGGTGGCGACAGTGCCTCCGGTGGCGCCCGCCCCGAGCCGGCCACCGAATCGGGCACCAGCCAGCAGGGCATGCGCAAGTATGAGCCGAGTACCGAAGACGAGCCCGATCCCCTGGCTCCTCCGCGGCCGACGACCGACGCCGGTAGCGAGAACGGGGCACCGCGTCCGCCCGTGCCGCCCTCCAGCGGTCGCGGCACCGACACCCGCATTCCGCCCCCACCGATCCCGCCGGCTCCCTGAGAATCGAGCGGTGAAAATCAGCCGCGAATCTGCGGGATCGCGGCGAGCAGGGTGCGGGTGTAGTCCGCCTCGGGTGACTCGAAGACGCGGTCGGCCTCGCCCGATTCGACGATCTTTCCGGCCTGCATCACAGCGATGCGATCGGACAAGGCCATGACCTCCTCGAGATCGGAGGTGACGAAGACGATGCCGATGCCCTCGGCGGCGAGCCGGCGCATGGTGCGAAAGACGTCTGATTTGGCGCCGATGTCGATGCCGCGGCTCGGCTCGTCCATCAGGAGCACCTTGGGCTCGGTCATCAGCGCCTTGGCGATGACGACCTTCTGCTGATTGCCACCCGACAGCGAACTTGCCTGGCGCGCCGGATCGGGCGCCTTGATCGACAGCCTGGTAATGAAGTCGCTAACGGCCGCCAGTTCCTTTGCGATGCGGATATGGGGGCCAAGGCAAAACTGACGGAGGCTGGCCAGGGTCATGTTGGTGCCGATCGGCAGGATCGGCACCAGGCCGTCGCGCTGGCGATCCTCCGGTATGATCGCCAGCCCCTGGTGAATACGCCCGGCGACATCGCGCGCCGTCGACTTCTTGCCGTCGATATAGACGCTGCCCGAAGCGTGCGGGTGGCGGCCCATCACGCATTCGAGAAGCTCCGACCGGCCAGCGCCCATCAGTCCGTAGATGCCGAG
>JAUIGT010000723.1 GCA_030432615.1 Verrucomicrobiia bacterium | reverse complement strand
TGGTCTCCCGCCGGTTGGAGTTACCGCGCCGGCAGCTCTCCCCGGAGCAGGCGTCCGCCCTCCCCGCTCAGCCAGAGATAGTGATCCGATGGCAGCCCCTCGTAGTGGCCGAAAGGCGAGGCCCCGACAGGAGGATCATTGGTGCATTTGAAGAGAGCGGTGCCTTCGTCGATTTCATCGAACATGGCCAGGTAGGCTGAGCGATTGCCTGCCGCAGCCGTGGCGACGAACTGCCGCCAGAAGAAACGTCCGCCACGTCGGGGAATGGCGCTGCCGGCGGAGGCTTCCCCTTTCAGGTTTCGCCAGCTGAAGCCGGGAAAGAGGACCGGGAGGTAGGCGATCTTTCGTTGCTCGCACCATTTCCGGTCTTCCACTTGCCGGGTCACCACCCGGGCCGACGACTCGGCCTCCATGTCCCGGTAGCGCCCCACCGACCAGGGACTGAGCACGTCGGCGAGTTTCAGCACTTCGTGGAGTCGTGGATCATCGGTGGCATCGCCGGTCTGTTCGCGCCAGTGATACGGCACGCCGAGCATGACACTCATCCCGCCCCACTCCGGGTTGTGCTTGAGAAGGCGAAGAAACCACTCCGCTTTTTCCAGTGAATACTCGCGGTCGTCGGAAAAGCCCACCCCCCAGATGGCGACGAGCGGTTTCCCGTTCACGTGGAGGTAGGCCGTGTCATTCGGATCGGTGCCCAGATTCATTCCACGCCGCAGACGTTTCCAGTCCTCGGCGAGGCGCTCGAAATCGTCGTCCGCCAGCCCCGAGAGGTCGTACATCAGGACCCAGCATCGTCCGTGGCGAATCGCGGCATCGCGACAGAGCTTCAGCTTTTCGTTTTCGAACTTCAGGCCGCGAAAGTCGGCCTTTTCCTTCGCTCCGTGGACGCCGAAGCGCTGCACGAAAGCCCCGTCGATCCCGTATTCCGCCATCCAGCGAAAGTGGCGATCCACCGTCTTCGGATGGATCGAACTGAAGACAGACGCCACGCTGCCATCGGCGTGACGGAACGCGGTCGGGAATTCTTCGTCCTCGTCGAACTCGGCCAGGTCGGGCCACAGGTCGATAGTGCAGTGCCCGGGCTCGAATTTCTTCCCTTTCCGATAGTGCTGGAACCCCAGCCCCGAACCGTCACCCTCGGCGCGAAACCAACCCTGGTATCCCGTGACCACCCGGCCATCCAGCCCCTCCATCCGTGTCTGCCCATCCAAGGAATCCGCCGCGGGAGCCAGAACCGCATAGGCCTCGGCCCGCGAAATGGGTGGCTCTGCCGCCCCCGCGGATGGCAGGAGTCCTGCGATGGCGACAAGAAGAAGGACAAGACGAAATCGCATCAGAAAAGCGGACATCGGGACGGCATCTCCCGCAAGCGGAACAGAAGCTGAAAACGCCCAAGGGCCGCCTGATCATTTCCTGTTCATCAATTCCGCCATCGCCTCGGCAAATCCCTGGCCGATCGGTCCCATGATGCGGGCCGAACCGAGGTAGTGGAACTCGGCGTTGGAGACACTGTTCTGCAGCAGATCTAGTTCGCTGTCGGAAAAGGTTTCCGCGTAGAGGGCCTCGATCTTCTTCCGAATCTCCTCGCGGCTCAGTTTCCCCTCTTTCTGGAGCTTTTTCTCCTCGGCCTTGATGGCCTGCTCGCGCTTGCGCAAAGCGGAGACCTCCTGGTCCCAGTAGTTCTCGGTCAGAACGGCGGCGACATTGCCTTGGAACTCGGGGAGCGCCGCCGGCGCCGCCATGGCGTCGCGGAATCCCTGGTGCGTGGTGAGGTAGCGCTGCTGGTCGGGTCCGTAGAGCCGGGTGGGACCATTCACACCGAGCACCCCGATTACGAAGGGGAGCTTCGGCGCCGAGAGAT
>JAUIGT010000204.1 GCA_030432615.1 Verrucomicrobiia bacterium | reverse complement strand
GGACCACATAGCGCCCCAGTTTGAAGTCGTCGTCCTCCCAGCCGGTCTTCTTCCCGTTGACGGTGAAGCAGGCCTCGTAGCCGGCGGCTTCGGCCAGTTCCACGACCTGGTCGTCGAAGGCGCCAAACGGATAGGCGAAAGTTTTCAGGACGGGACCGTGCTCGCCGAAGTTTTCCTGGAGAAAGGCCCAGGATTTTTCCAGTTCATCCCTGATCCACGCGGTCTGCTGGGCGGCGTTGCGGCCGGCGGTCCGGTTCATGAACTGGTGGCTCACGCTGTGGCTGCCGATCGTGGCGCCGTTGGCCTGGAGTTCCTTGACCTCATCGAAGGTGAGCGAACGGCCGCCGATGCCAACGTATTTCTGGTAGAGGTAGATGGTGAACGGGTAACCGAACTCCTTGAGCACCGGCATCGCCAGGGTGTGGGTCGCTTTCCAGCCGTCGTCGATGGTGATCATGAGGCTGGGATCGGGAATGTCGGCCTCGCCGCGTTTCCAGGCGAGGAACTCGGCCATGCTGATCACGGGGATATCGGCGTCCTTGATGGCCTGCATCTGGGCGCGGAAATCGTCGATATTGATGATCATGTCATCGCGCGAACGGCCTTCGGTGAAGTCGTGGTAACCCAGGACCGAGACCCGGGCCTCCTTGTTGATGACGGGCTCCATCTTCACCGGTTCCGGCGGCGGCGGAATGACGGTATCGGGCTCGTCGGCGAGCAATTGCTCGGGATCGGGCTGGGGAATGCCGGAGACGCTGGAGACCGGCTTGCGGTTGAGCGCTTCCTCCAGCTTGGACCCGATATCGCCGGCCTTTTCACAGGAGGCGAGCAGGGTAAGCAGGGGGAGAAGAACAAGTGCCGTGCAGAGCTGGCGGGAGGGGCGCGGGAAGAGGTGGGCGCGGGAAGGAACGGGCAGGCGGCGGGGCATGGGTTCGGCCGGTTGCGGATGGTCGAGGAGTTGATGGGAAGTATACCAGACCGGGGCCAGCGGACAATTTCCATTTCCGCGTGATCGCGGTGGCTTCGGATCGGCGGTGTCGTTCCGGGGCGTCGGATTCGCCCGGGATGGCGAGAAGCTGAGCACCCAGGGTAACCAGCGTCGGGAAAGGCGCCGGAAAACACTGAAAATCAGGGCGCGAAGTAGCCTGATCGTGGATGGCGCGGTTGCGCGGCGCGTTCGTGTGAGTTTACCCGGGCAGGGAATTTCGGCACACTGTCGGCGAAATCGGAAGTCCCGCATCGATGAGGTGTCTCAGCTTCCTCGCTCCCGTTCCCCGTGATGAAACGACTTTTCAAACGCCGCCGCAACCGCTGCCTGCTCTGTCTCGCGACCGTGCTGGGAGTGGTCGGCTACCTGGTTTGGGACGTCGTCCATTTCGAGGCGCTCGGGGGCGGCATTCCCGGTCCGGCCTACCTCGTGCTGTGGTTGGGAGTCGTCCTTCTCGGGCTTTCCGCCGCGGCCGTGCTTTGCTTCGACCTGGCCAGGGCCGCCGTGGCATTGCGGCGGCCGAAGGCGCCCCTGCCGGGCTCCGGTTCCGCTTCGGTGCGGAGGGAATTGGTCGAGCACGAGGCGCCGGTCGCGCATCTGGTGCCCCGGGCCTGAGTGATTTCGGGTCGGGTTTCTCCGCGATTCGCGATTGACGCTGCCGACCGCGTGCGCCAAGTCTTGAGGCGTCCAACGCCCCACGTTTTTCCGCATGCAAACTGTTCCCGTGACTCCCGACCGGCTTCGTCAATCGGTCATCGCCGTGCCCCCGATGGCCCGCGACGAATCCCTGGCTTACGCGCCCGGTGAGAACGAGAAGATCATCCGCCACATCGAGGCCGGAGGCGTGGACATCCTCCTCTACGGGGGCAACGCCAATTTCTACCACATCGCGCTCAGCGAATACGAAAGCATCCTCGGTGCCCTGGCGGAGGCGGCCGCGGAAAACACTCTCGTGATTCCCTCGGTGGGGCCGGCCTTCGGGACCATGATGGACCAGGCGCCGATGCTCGCGGAGTTCGACTATCCCACGGTCATGATCCTGCCCATGCAGGGACTGACGACCTCGGCCGGCGTCGCCACCGGAGTGCGCCGTTTCGCGGAAGCGTATGGCAAGCCGATCGTTCTCTACATCAAGCACGACGGATTCATCGAGCCCTCCGATGCGGCGGCCCTGGTGGACGACGGACTCGTCTCCTGGATCAAGTATGCCATCGTCCGCGACGATCCCGCCAACGACCCCTGCCTCAGCGAACTCGTGGACCTCGTCGATCCGCGGATCATCGTCAGCGGAATCGGAGAGCAACCCGCCATCGTGCACCTGCGCGACTTCGGCCTGGCCGGATTCACCGCAGGATGCGTGTGCGTGCGGCCCGACCTGAGCCAGCGCATGCTGGAGGCGATTCTCGCCGCCGACTGGGAGACCGCGGAATCGCTGCGCCAGGGGTTCCGGCCCCTGGAGGATCTCCGCAACGAGATCAACCCGGTGCGCGTGCTTCATGAAGCCGTGGCCCTGGCGGGAATCGCGGAGACCGGTCCGGCGCTGCCGCTCCTGAGCGACCTCGCGGAGGCGGATCGCGAACGCGTCAAGGCGGCCGCGGTCGAGTTGCTCGGCCGGGAATGACCTTTTCTTTCTCTCTTCTCCAAGAAACCCGAACCGATTTTTTTCCCTATGCTCGAACTCCACGGACAGCACCTCATCGGCCGCGCCACCAGCGCCGAATCGGACGACACCTTCCAGGCCGCCAATCCCGCGACCGGCGAATCGTTGCCGACCGTGTTTCACGAGGCGACCCCTGGTGAGATCGACCGCGCCCTGACCCTGGCAGCGGAGGCCTTCGTCGCGTTTCGCCAGACCTCGCCGGAGGATCGGGCCCGTTTTCTCGACGCCTGTGCCGACGAGGTCGAGGCGCTCGGTGAGCAACTCATCGAAACCACCATGGCCGAGACCGGTCACCCGGAGCCGCGCTGCCTCGGGGAGCGGGGCAGAGCCACCGGACAGGCGCGGATGTTCGCGGAACTGGCCCGCGAGGGCTCTTGGGTGGACGCCCGCATCGACCTGCCCCAGCCGGATCGGCAGCCTCTCCCCAAGCCGGATGTGCGCAGCCTGATGTTTCCGGTGGGACCGGTCGTCGTTTTCGGCGCCAGCAATTTCCCGCTCGCCATTTCCGTCTTCGGCGCGGATACCGTCTCCGCTTTCGCCGCCGGCTGTCCGGTGGTGGTGAAGGCGCACCCCGCGCATCCGGCGACCTGTGAACTGGTCGCCCGGGCCATCCTCGCCGCCGCGGAAAAGACCGGAATGCCCGAGGGCGTCTTTTCGCTCGTGCATGGCCGCACCAACGCCGTGGGCATGGGGCTGGTCCAGCATCCGGAAACGACGGCGGCGGCGTTCACCGGGTCGCTGCGCGGAGGTCGGGCACTCTACGACGCCGCCAATGCGCGTCCGGTGCCGATTCCGTTCTACGCCGAGATGGGCAGCGTGAATCCCATCTTCGTCCTCCCCGGGGCGCTGAAGGAACGCGGCAATGAGATCGCTTCGGGCTACATCCAGTCGCTGACACTCGGGGTGGGGCAGTTCTGCACCAACCCCGGTCTTGTCTTCGGACTCGAGTCCGAGGAACTGAACACCTTCGTATCGGGAGCGGCGGAGGGCGCTCGGGGGGCCTCTCCGGCCACCATGCTCCACGCCGGCATCCACCACGCCTTCACCGAGGGTGTCAACGCGATGCAGCATCGCTCCGGACTGACCCTGGTCGGGCAGTCATCGACGCCGGCCGACGAGGCCAAGTCGGAAGCGGCCTGTCACGTGTTCGAAACCGACGCCGAGGGGCTGCGAAACAATCCGGAGCTGTTCGAGGAGGTTTTCGGTCCGGTCTCGACGGTGGTGAAATGTCCCGCGACTTCCGATCTCGAGGAATTCGCCGGTCAGCTCGAAGGCTCCCTGACCGCCAGCATTCACGGAACCGAGGAGGACCTCGCCAGTCACCGTGGACTGATCGACATTCTCGAGAAGAAGGTGGGCCGCCTCATCTTCAACGGCTATCCGACGGGGATCGAGGTCTGCCATGCCATGCACCACGGCGGTCCCTATCCGGCCACCGCGCACAGCTACTTCACCAGTATCGGGACCCGCTGCATCTATCGCTTCGTGCGCCCGCTCTGCTTCCAGGGATGGCCGCAGTCCCAACTGCCGGCGGAACTGCGCGACGACAACCCGCGGGGCATCCAGCGCCTGGTCGATGGAGAATACACGCGCGATCCGATCGCGCGCTGAGGAGAGAAGGATAGGAACGAGGAAAACGCGGGCCGCGACCGGTACGGGGAGGCGGGAAGGGGAGCCCTTTCTCGCGCCTCGCCCGCTTCAGGCCGCGGCGGCCTTCTGCTGATCGAGGACGTCGCAGAAGCTTCGGCAGATCTCGCGAATCCGGGTGAACTTCGCGCGGGCTTCGCCCTCCACCGAGGACTCCATCAGGAGCAGTTCGGAAAATCCGGTGACGGATCCGATCATGTTGCGGAAATCGTGGCGAAGATCCTTGTCCTGGAGCGCCACCGCCGAGCGTTCGACCCCGTGCTGGGCGAGCTTGGACAGTTCGCCGTCGATCTGGTTCCCGGAGTTCTCGATGTAGCCGAACAGTTCCGGGGCTTCCTCGCCGTAGGCGGCGACGTTGGGCTTGAGATCGGCAGTGAGCTGGCGGATCTCCTGGATCTGCTGGAGCAGCTGCCCCACCGGGTCCGAGGAACCGGCACTAGGCGCGGACGCGGGGGGAGCGGGCATGGGCGTGATGTTCTTGGCGGCGGAATCAAGGGAACCGCGCACGGTTTCCACGAGGGAAGCGGCATTGATCGGCCGGGCTTCCAGGGCGGAAAACCCGCAGGAAAGAGCCTGCTGCTGCTCCGCTTCGGAAAGTTGCCCGGCGAGGCCGATGAGCGGCATGGCGGCGAATCGCCCTTCACTCCGCATGGCCTGGGCCACGGTCCAGATGCTGCCACCGGGGAGGTTGAGGTCAACCACCGTGAGGTCGGGGGTATGCTGACCGCAGAAGGCCATCAACTGCTGGCAATCGGTGACGACAGCGGTCAGGTAGCCGGCGGAAGAAAGTGAGTTCTGGACCCCCTCGGCGGTGGCGGGATCTCCTGAGGCAATTAAGATGCGGTTCATCCGTAAATTTGATTGGGACTGGATATTCTGAAATTTAGCAGAATTTCCATAATAAAAAATAATTTTTACCGGTTTTTCAAGAAATTATGAAGATATCTTTAAATTTTTGCGGTCTGAGGACGCTCGAGGCTGATTTTTGGAGGGAGGTGGGCGGACAAAAGCCACTTGCGGGGCAGGGGGGCTCGGTTACGATGACGGCCCTTGATTCTCCCGCGTCGGGGCCATCCGTCGGGCTGGTTCCAGCGTAAAGGAATCACGAAAACCGGCGATCCTCGTGGTCGCCCCATCTCTCCCTCAGTCATCGAACCAAAGAAATGAAACGCACTCTCGCTACCCTCGCCCTGGTTGGCGGTCTCCTCGCAACGGCTTCGGCGGTCAAGGCCGAAGACGCCGAAGTCACCATCACCGCGGACAAGATCCAACTGGCCTACGACACCAAGGAGTTCACGGTCAAAGCCGGCCAGAAGGTGAAGCTGACGCTCATCAATCCGGCGGACAGCCAGAACCTGCAACCGCACAACCTGATCCTCATCAAGCCCGGCAAGCTCGGCGCCATGATCGCCCTGGTGAATGATCCTTCGAAACTGTCCGACCCGAACTGGATCAACAACCCGATCCCGGAGTCCGACGACATCCTGCACCACACCAAGCTTCTCAAGCCCGGTGAGGAAGAGACCCTGGAGTTCACCGCGCCGACCGAGGCCGGTGACTATCCGTTCCTCTGCTCCTACATCGGTCATGCCGCCATCATGAACGGCGTCATGAAGGTGACCGAGTGATCGGACCTTCCCCGATTCGTTTTCCCAGGCCGCTCCCGGAAACGGGAGCGGTCTTTTTTTTCGGTGGTTTTTCGCCGCGCTATCGGCTCTCCAGCATGGTGCCGGCCTTTACCTTGTCGCTGGGGTGCAGGACCACGCGATCGCCTTCGGAGAGCCCCTCCAGCACCTGGGCTTCCTGGTCGTTCCGCTCCCCGAGTGTCACCCGAACCCGCTCGGCCTCGCCGCCGGCGGTTTTTCGGTAGACCGCCCAGCTGCGTTCGTCGCTTTCGGCGTTGCCGTCGCGAAAGAGGGCGCCGGCGGGCACCTTGAGGGCGTCTCCCTGCTCCCATACCACGATCCGGGCCTCGATGCGGTAGGCGTCTCCCAGCGCATGGGCTTCGCCGCGTTCGTCGGAAGCCGGATCCGGCGCGTTCGACCCTGTCGGGTCGGCGACCTGACCCTCTTCGGTTGCGGTGGTTTGCGGGTCGTCACGGGCGAAATCGCCGTAGACCCAGACGCGCTGCTCATCGACTCCGAGCGCGGAGACCTTGGTGAAGGCGGAGGGTTCCACCCGGCGCACCCAGGCGGTGAGATTCTCTTCGCCGCCCCAGTGCTCGATGACGACCCGCTGTCCCGGCCGGATGCGCACGGCGTCCTGGGAGAGAACGTCGATGCGCACTTCGAGGTCGTGGGGATCGCCGATTTCGAGAATTCGTTCGCCGGCGGGAACCACGGTGCTGCTTTCCTGGAACTTTCGCAGCACGACGCCCTCGATGGGGCTGTGGATCTCGAAGTGCCGGCCGGTGGGAGCGTCTTCCCGGCTGAGCGATTTCGAGTAGATCAGGGCCGCCCTGGCCTGTTCGAGATCGAACTTGGCGATCTCTCGGGAGGATTGGGCGGCGGACACGTTGTTTCGGGCCACGCGGAGCTGATGCTCGGTATCCTCGAGAGTGGCTTCGGAAATGTTGCCGCGATCCAGCCGGCCGAGGTCGCGATCGAAGTAGCGCTGCGCCTGGTCGAGGTCGGCCTTCGCGATGTCCAACTGGCTCTCGGCGCGTTCGAAGGCGGCCTGGGCGGCGTTCACCCGGGCCTGGGCCTCGGCCTCCGTGCGGGCGTCGAGCAGGCCGGGTTCTCCCGGATCGATGGCCGCGAGGACCTCGTCCTTGTCGATGAGATCGCCCGGTTCCAGTTCCACGCGCAGCAGCCGACCGGCGAGCGGCGCGGAAATGAGGTAGGGTTCGCGGATGCGGGTTTCTCCGTCCTCGTTCACCGTCACCACCAGTTCACCGCGGGAGACGGTACCCAGGTCGACTTCGACCGGTTTCGGGCGAATGCCGAGATAGACGAAGAGGGAGAGGATGGCTCCGGCGATGATCCAGTAGAGGGATTTCCGTTTCATGGCGGTTTGGGGAAAAGGGGCAGGCGGGTTATTCGCGGGATTTGAGGACCGCGATGAGATCGAGGTGGTCGATGCCTCGCCGGACGATAAGGCTGGAGATCACGGCCGCCACCGCGATGACGAGCGCGGCGAAGGCGTAGGTGGAAGGGTTGAGGACGAAAGGAATGCGGTACATCTCGGTCTCCAGCGCGGTGGCCAGGAATCGGCACAGCCCGGAGCCGATGAGGAATCCGACGGGAATGGCCACCGTGGTGAGAAAGCCGAGTTCGCCCAGCAGGATGGCGGAGACCTCGCCGCGGGTGAACCCGATCACCCGCAAGGTCGCCAGCTCGCGGCTTCGTTCGGAGAGGGATACCCGGGCGCTGTTGTAGACCACGCCGATGGCGATGACGCTGGCGAAAGCGACGTTGAAGAGCCGCATGCGGAGGAGATTCTCCGCGAAGTTGTCGAGGAAGCTCTGCACCGCCACTTTCTGCAGGGTGACCGAGGCGACCGCCGGCGCCTCCTTGAGGGCCCGGTAGGCGGCGGCTTCGTGTTCGGGATCGATCTGCAGGTAGGCGCCGGTGATGACGGATCCTTCCCTCATGAGATCATGGAGCGCCTCCCGGTTCATCCAGGCCGACGTGCCGGCGAAATCATCGACCAGGCCGCTCACCACCGCGTCGCGGACCGCCCGCTCGCCTTCCAGCACCTCGACCCGGACGGTGTCACCGATCTCGAGGTCGAGCAGCTTGGCCAGTTGCGCCGACATCACGACGCCGCGCTTCGGGAGCGCAACGACCTTCTCGTCGGCATCGATGAGCCGATAAAGCTGCCGATCCTCTTCCAGTCCCGAGATGGAGGTCTGGCGGGACCGGGGACCGTTCCGGAGGCGGACCGGGACGGAACGGAAGGTTTCCACCCGGACCACGCCCGGGATCTCTTCCAGGCTGCCGACCGCCCGACGGGGCACGGCTTCGTGAAACGTGACGGTGGCGTCATGGCGTTCCTGGAGACCGAACTGGAAATCGATGAGGTAGTCGATGGCATCCTTGCCGAAGTTTCCCACGATGAGAATGGCGCAGGCGAACCCGATGCCCAGTGTGGTCAGGGCGGCCTTGGCGGGGCGGCGGGTCAGTTCGCGCAGGATCATGCGGGGCGCCTGGCTGAGCCAGCGATGCCACCCGAGGCGCTCGAAGAGTGACGGTTCGTAGGTGGGAGGCGGTTCCGGGCGCATGGCTTCCGCCGGGGGGATCGATACCGCGTGGCGCACGCCGGCGGCCACACCCAGGAAACCGGCCGCGAAGCTGAGCAGGGCACCGCCGAGATAGACGCGCGGATCGGGCCGGAATCCGGCTTGGGGAAAGCGATAGAACTCGGCGTACATCTCCGTCATGTTGCGTCCCATCCAGGTGCCGAGCAGGAAACCGAGGAGGACTCCGAAGGCGATGATGATGCCGATCAGTTGCAGGTAGTGCGCGCCGACCTCCGTATTCGAGTAGCCGAATGCCTTGAGGGCGGCGATCTGTTCCCGTTGCAGGGCCAGCAGGCGCCGCAGGGCCACATTGAGCAGAAAGGCGGCCACGCCCAGGAAGATCGAGGGCGGGATGATGCTCATCGTCTTCAACTGCGTCAGTTCATCCGAGATGAAGCGGTGCGAGAGGTGCAGGTCGCGGCCGGTGGCCCCGAGCCCGCCGTAGTCGTCCAGCACCAGGTCGAGCCGGCGGATGACCTCGTCCTCGTTGGCATCGGGCATCAGCGAGAGGGCGAGGTCGTTGAAGGCACCCTCCATGTCGAAGGCGGCCTCCATCTGGCGCCGCGGCATCCAGAAGATCCCGAACCGGAGATCGTCGGGGAACAGGCTGCCGGGCTGGATGGTGGTGATGTATTCGGGAGACAGGCCGACCCCGACGATGGTGAGGGTCTGCAGTCGGCCGTTGAGGACCGCCTCGATCTGGTCGCCGGGCTCGAAGCCGTTCGCCTTCACGAAGGCCTCCTCGGCGAGGATTTCCCCGGTGTGGTTGGACTCCGGCAGGCGTCCGCGGAGCAGGTGGACGTCGTTGAGATCAGGACGCCCCCGGTCGGGTAGCGAGACGATCTTGCCGACGGCCGGTTCGTCGAGGTCGGGCAGGTCGAGGGTGACGCCTTCCACGATCCGGTCCTCGACCACGGCGACACCGGGAATCTCCTCGACCCGTTCGGCCACGGCAATCGGTGCCCGCTTCAGCGAAGCGAAGACATCGGAGAAACGGTAGTGATCGTAGTAGACGGCCCGAGCCGAATCAAGCGAGCGCAGGGTGGTCTGGGCGCCGATGAACACCGCGATGCCGCAACCGATCACCGCGGCGATCGCAAGGGACTGCCCCTTCATCTGGAGCAGGTCCCGGAACAGTTTGCGGTGAATGGCGAGCATGGGCGTGGAGCGTGGAGCGGTGGGTGGCGCAGTCAGGACCTGGGGAGCAATTCTGGTTTCGCGCTGGCGCGTAGAGGCGGAATGCCCGGGATCGAGGCGCGCATTTTTTGGTGGGGGTGAAGGTAAGTCGCGCTCGGGAGATCCCTCGGCTTCGCTCGGGATGACAAGGGAAGTGAGCGGGTTGAAATGCTGGAATGCTGACTCTTGTCCGCTAACTACTAATACCGGATCCAAATAAGATCTGGACGATTTGCGAGACCTTCGGTTCTCGGGGCGAGGCGCGCTGAGGGAAGGTAGCGAGCTACCTGAC
>JAUIGT010000203.1 GCA_030432615.1 Verrucomicrobiia bacterium | reverse complement strand
GGCATCGCAACCGACGAGCAACGAAGCAACCGGGGAGAACCGACCCGAATCTCCGAGAAACGCCGAAGGCTGAATCCCCTTTTTTGTCTTCCCTGAATCGTCAGGTGATTTCTTGGATTTGGTATCATTGGGGATTTCAGAAAGGCGGTTCCGAGATGTTCTGGTCCAACCGCTTTCCGATTACGCGCATGATCGCCGCAATTGGCCTCGTGCAGATGATCGTGGCTCTGTCCGGTTGGGTCGCACTGGCCATCATCCTGAAAACCCGGGGATGGGGAAGACCGGATGTCATCTTCCGGTTTTCCGACTTGGCCGATTTCCTGCGAACCCATCCGCTGCTCGCGCTTCTTTTCCCTGCCGCGTGGACCCTGTGGGCAACTTGGTACGAAGGCTCCTCTCGCGGCGATTCCAACCGCATCGTGTTGGGATCGGGGATCCTCGGCATCCTTGCTCTCCTCATCCCCTATCTCGAGGCCTGCATCAACCCGGGTGTGGTTCCGATCCTCCTGCCTCGATAGTCCCGCAAGGAAAGCAAGCGCAGCGCCCCCGGAAAGATCCGCCCGGGATTTCCAAGAAAACGGCAGCCCGGAATCCGGGCTGCCATTCGAAAGCAAAGTGGAGGAGAAAGTCCTCGAAAACCTTCGCGCCTATTCCGATTTCGGCTCGGTGATCATAGGCCAGTCGTCGGTACGGAAGGGAACCACGGGCAAGTTCTCGCGACTGCGCAAGGTGGCCACCGGGTTGTCGGACCAGGCATAGCGGACCGCAACGGGTTCGGCGACGGCGTCGCTCCAGACCTCGACCTTGTCCTTGCCCACGATCTTCGCGTCGGCCCAGTGCCACTGCTTGTCGGCTCCGGCGATGGCGAATCCCTTCGGCTCGGGATGGTCGAAGGCGTAGAGGGTGGAGCCGACGTTCTCGAAGGTCAGAACGACCTTGTTGCCCTTGGTTTCCATCGACTTGAACTGCGGGCTTTCGAAGGGAATCTGGTAGCCGTAGTCGCGGGCGAGCGCGATGCGGGCCAGCCGCTTGGCGACATTCTGCTTGTCCCGAGGATGGATGTCCCGGCCTTCCCCGAGATCGTAGATGACAGCCTGGCCGGTGTTGGGCAGTTCCAGCGTCAGGGTCTGGGACTCCCGCAGTTCCGCCCAATCGCTGTCGCCGGGTTCCTCGCTCTCGACCTTGAAATCGGCCAGCTGCACCCAGTAGAACGGGAAGTCTCCCTGCCCCCACTCCTCACGCCAATGCTGGATCATGAAGGGGAAAAGCTCCCGGTAGTTGGCGGCGCGACCGGCGTTGGACTCGCCCTGATACCAGATCGCCCCCTTGATGCCGTAGCCGATGATGGGGTGGAGCACCCCGGCGTAGAGATTGCCGGGACGATGCTGGCCGCGCAGCTGGTCGCGCGGAGGACGCGGAGGCTGCTTGCCCTCGGCCTTGGCCTTTTCGGCGGCCGCTTTCCATTTCTCCATCTCGGCCTCGTAGTCGAAATTTGCCTCGATCTGCTCCCACTGGGCCAGGTAATCGGCGAAGCGGCCGTCCTTCTTGAGCACGTCCCGGCGCACCCAGGCCTCGGCGGCGGACCCACCCCACGAGTTGTCGATCAGCCCGACAGGAACGTCGAGAGTCTCGTGCAGTTGGCGACCGAAGAAGAAACCGACGGCGGAAAAGTCCCCGACCGTGTCCGGGGTGCAGGCAACCCATTCGCCCTCGAAGTCGTCCTGGATCTTCTGGGTACCGACCTGCGGCACGGTGATGAGTCGAAGATTCGGATACTTGGCCGTCAGTTTCTCGATGTCGGCATCGTAGGCCGAATTCACGGGCCACTGCATGTTGGACTGGCCGGAACAGACCCACACTTCACCGACGAGAATGTCGGCCAGCTCACGGGTTTCCCCACCGGCGGAAATCTTCATCGTCTGTGGTTGGGCACTCGCCTTCATGGGCGCGAGCTTCACCTCCCAGCGCCCGTCATCACCCGCCTTGCCGGCCACCTTCTGGCCCGCGATCTCCACGGTGACATCCTGGCCGGCATCGGCCCATCCCCAGATGGGAAGCTCGAGATCGCGCTGCAGCACCATGTGGTCGCCGACAATCGCGGGCAGTTTCAATTCCGCCTGGAGCGGCATGGGAGCGGCCATCGCCAGGAGGGCGCCGGCCACAGCGAGGAGAGATAGAGGCTGTTTTGTCATGGGAGTCGCATTCCAACCTCAAGCGCTCGCCAGGTCAATCCGGAAGGCCGCCGTTTTCGCGTGAAAAACAACGGGATGTCTCCCGGCCGGTCCGCGATCCTCTGCCCGACGATTTTCGATCCCAACCTTCCGAAAAAAGCTTGACCATGATTTTTACATTGTAGTTACATGGTATTGCCATGCAATTCCAAGCCACTCTTCATCGCCCCAGAGGATTCACTCTCTTCGAACTGATGATCGTCATGGTCATCATTGCCATTCTGGCCGCCATTGCCATTCCCGGCACGAAATCGATCATAGATCGCACCCGTCGCGCCGCGGCGAAAAACGATGCCTTGAATCTCAAGAACGCCATCGCCAGCTACGTCACCGAGTATCGCCGCTTCCCGACCCGCCTGAACGGACCCGAATCCGGCAGCGCCCCGATTCTTTCCGATCATGCCCTCATGGACGTCCTCCTGGGATCCGATGCCGAAACCGGCCCCGGCGGCCTCAATCCGCGGCGGATGGTGACCTTTTCCGGAAATCCGGCCCGCCCGATCGGGCACGGTCGCTACCGGTCGGGAGTCGTGCTCGACGACCAGGGCGGCGGCACCCTCTGGGATCCGTGGGGAAACCACTACCGCGTCATTCTCGACCTCAACGGCGACTCTCGCGTGCCCGCTCCGGCGTTCCTGTCCGGTCCCGGACTTCTCCCGCAGACCATCGTGATCTGGAGCCCCGGAAAAGATGGTTCCGACGAGGAATCGGAGGACAATGTCACCACTTGGTGAACGCGCGATTCACGGCTTTCCTCCTCCTTGTCTCTTTCCCCGAATCGACACCACCATGCTCAGCTATCGACTAGGCCAACAACTCACCGTCGCCCAGTTCCGCGAACTTCTCGAACGCTCGACCCTGGGCGAGCGCCGCCCGATCGAGGACGCTGCCTGCCTGCGCGGCATGCTGGAACACGCCAACCTGCTGTTGACCTGCTTCGACGGTGACCGCCCGGTGGGAGTGGCCCGGTCGGTCACCGATTTCCACTTCTGCTGCTACCTATCCGACCTGGCTGTCGATATCGACTACCAGGGTCGCGGCATCGGCAAGACCCTCATCGACCAGACGCGGCAACAGCTCGGCGATCGTTGCCGGCTCATCCTGCTCTCGGCCCCGGCCGCGGCCGGCTACTACCCCCACCTGGGATTCGAACGCCACGAGTCCGCCTGGACTCTGCCGCCCCGGAAGGAATAACGGCTTCCCTACTCCCATCTTCACCAAAGCGGCCTCTTCCACATGGTCGCGTTCGTAAGACGGGAACGCTCAATAGCTCTCGCCGTAGTAGACGTCATCCGACTCGCGCTCCATGTTGCGACCGAGGCGCTGCAGGTCCTCACCGAACCCCCGAGCGACCCCGTCGCGATCCGTCTTGTATTCGATCTTTCGGCCGAGCCGCTCGATGTCCTGCCCCAGCCCGCCCACGGTCCCGCAGGACGTGAGGGAAGCGATCGAAAGCAGCGTCACTGAGGCGAGCAACAGGCATCGGATCATGGCAACAACAGGGGGTGAAAGCTCCAGTCTTGGACGTCCGGCGCTTTCCCGGACTTTCATGAAAACGATACCTGCCCGAGGCTGAACACTCAATGAAAACCCGCTCGCTCCGTTTCCCCTGTTCGCCCTTCGTTCTCCTTGTGCTTGTCGTCGCCAGCTTCGGCTCCCTCGCCGCCCGTGCCGAGGAGCGTCCGCCCAACATCGTGCTCATCTTCTCCGACGACCAGGGCTGGAACGACGTCGGGGCATACGGCTCGGAGATTCCCACGCCCCACATCGACCGCCTGGCGGAGGAAGGCGTCCGCTTCACCCGTTTCTACTCGGCCTCGGCCATCTGCACGCCGTCCCGTTTCGGGCTGCTCACCGGCACCAACCCCAGCCGCTCCCACGACCGCCTCCTCGGCGCGCTGATGTTCATGGCCGACGAGGACAAGACGCGCGGGATTCGTCCCGATGAAACCACCATGGCCGAGGTCCTCCGCGACGAGGCCGGCTACGCCACCGCCCTGATCGGCAAGTGGCACCTCGGTCACGGCGATCCCGCCTTCCTGCCGCCGAATCACGGCTTCGACCTCTTCCGTGGCCACACCGGTGGTTGCATCGACTACTTCACCATGACCTACGGGAAGATTCCCGACTGGTATCACGGGCTCGATCTCGTCAGCGAGAACGGATACGCCACCGAACTGATTGGCGACGAGGCGGTTCACTATCTCGAAAGCCGTTCCGGCAATGAGCAGCCCTTCCTGCTCTACCTGCCCTACAATGCCCCTCACTTCGGCAAGGGCTACAGTCCCGCCGACGACGCACCGGTCAACATCATGCAGGCCCAGGCCGCCGACCTGAAGCGTGTCGCCTCCATCGAGGACAAGGTGCGCCGGGAATTCGCCGCCATGACTGTCAGTCTCGACGACGCCGTCGGTCGGGTCCTGGAAACCCTCGATCGCACCGGTCTCGCCGAGAACACCTTGGTGATCTTCCTGACCGATCACGGTGGCGACCCGGTCTACGGCGGCAGCAACACCCCACTGCGCGGCGACAAGGCCACCCTCTTCGAAGGCGGTCTCCGGGTTCCCTGTCTCATGCGGTGGCCGGGAAAGATCGCGCCCGGCTCGGTGATCGATTCGCCGGCCTGGGCGATCGACCTGTTCCCCACCTTCTGTGGTTTGGCCGGCGTGGAGACCACCGATCTCGGGCTCGACGGCATCGACTTGGGCCCCGCGCTGCGGAGCGAGCCGGCCCTACCGGAGAAGCGGGAATTCTTCTGGGAACTCGGTGCCCACGCGGAACTGGAGCGAAAAAGTTGGGCCGCCCTTCGGTCGGGTGACTGGAAATACCTTCGCTCCCCGAAGGAGGGCGAGTTCCTCTTCAACCTCGAAGCCGATCCCAACGAGGAAACCAACCTGGCGAAAACGGATCCCGAACGCCTCGCAGAGTTGCGCGATCGTTGGGAATCGCTGGCGAAAACCTACCGCGCCGATTCCGAATCGGGCTCGCGGTGAGCCGACGGCCGGGACCGATTCAACGCTTCTTCTTTCCGCCCTTAGGCCCCGCTCCCTTTTTCTTCTTTCCGCCGCCGCCGCGCTTCTGGTGCTCATGAGCCGCCAGCTCGGTGGCCTGGCCTTCGTCGCCCTGCGACTCCATCCAGGCATCGAGTTTCTCCCGCAGCCGGGTCACCGTCTCCACATGCTCGGGCTTTTCCGCGAGATTGTCCCACTCGAACGGATCGGCCCGGACATCGTAGAGTTCGACCGGTGGCCGATGCTGGTAGCGGCGCACCTTTTCCGCGGCATCCGCGTCCCCGGCCTTCGCCTTCTCCACCCAGGAGAGAAATTCCGGCGACTGGGTGCAGGCGTTGGTGAAGGTGACTTCCGGCGTCAGGTTGACGATCAGCTTGTAGCGATCCGAACGCACCGAGCGAATCCCGAAATACTCCGGGCAGTTGATGGTGCCCCGCGTCGTCTGGATGCCGTAGACGAAGTCCTTGTGATGATCCGTTTCGCCGCGCAGCACCGGCAGCAGGCTCTTCCCGTCCAGCACCGGCGCGGGCATCCCGCCGGCGGCCTCGACGAAGGTCGGGACGACGTCCACGTATTCCACCATCGCATCGGTGACCGAACCCGGTTCGACCCGGCCGGGCCAGCGGACGATCAGCGCCGTCTGCAGTCCGGAATCGTAGAGTGTCCACTTGGCGAAAGGCATGCTGTTGCCCTGCTCCGAGGTCACCACCACCATGGTGTTCTCCGCGAGGCCGTGTTTCTCCAGCAGGTCGAGAATCTGGCCGACCTGGCCGTCGTAGTAGGTGATCTCCGCGAGGTAGCGCGCCCAGCCGTCGCGGGTCTCGGGCGTATCGACATGGTAGGGCGGCAACTCGATTTCCTCCTCGGGATAAGCCGACGGATCCCCCTTGTTCCACGGCGTGTGCGGTTCGTTGGAGCAGGCGAAAAGGCAGAACGGAGTCCCGGCCTCCTTCGATTCGGCCATCAATCGGTCGATCGCCTCCATGTCCGGGTTGTTGTCCTTCCCGGAATACTCAAAGGGAAAGACCTCGTCCGGCGCGATGTGGCGCTTGCCGCTGAGGGCGACGCGATAGCCGAGATCACCCAGGTAATGGCAGACGCTCTTCGTCCCCTTCTTCGCGAAGGTATGATTCGGGTAGGCGCCACTCTTTACCGGATAGAGCCCGGTGTAGATGTTGTGGCGCGTCGGGGAACACATCGGCGCGGCCTGGAAGCAGCGGGTGAACCGCATCCCTTCCGTCGCCAGGCGATCGATGTTCGGCGTCTTTGCCTGCCCGCCGTAGCAGCCCAGTTCGCGATGCGTCAGGTCGTCGGCATTGATGAAGACGAAGTTCGGCTTGTCCTCGGCGGCAGCCGCCGCGCCGGCCATCAACAGGATCGCGAAACCAATCCTCCAGGAGGTCATTTTCATGCCGCCACCGTAGCCCAGCTTCTCACTCTTTGCGCTGTCACTTCCGCGTTTGCCCTACAGATCGAGCAATTCATCCATCAGCTTCGCGGTGTTTTCCAAACCACCGTCGCTGCCTTCACGCGTGCACCAACCGGTGAAGCCGATCTCCGCCAACGCCTCCCGGACCGCCGGCCAGTTCACATCGCCCTTGCCCAGCGGACAGAACCCGGGTTCCACGCCCCAGTCCTTCACGTCGAGCTTCACGATCCGCGGACCGAGCACCCGGATCCATTCCTCGGCCGGGGCGAACTTCTGCATGTTGCCGATGTCGAAGTAGACCTTCACCCAGGGACTGTTGATCTCGTCGATGTAGTCGGCCAGTTGCTTCGGATCGTAACAGAAACCGTTCCACACGGTCTCCACGAGAATGTGGATTCCCTCCCAACTCGCCACCGGCAGGGCCTTGCGAATCTCGGCGATCGAGCGCTCCCAGACATGGTCGTGCGTCTCGTCGTCTCCGGTGACCTTGCCCGGGACCAGCAGGACCGAGGAACCCCCGAGGGCGCGGGCATCGCGCAGCGCCTGCTCCAGGTTCTTCCGCCCCTTATCGCGAATCGCCGGATCCGGCGAGGAAAGCCGGTCGTTCCAATGGCCCTGGCAAACCACGCCGTGGATCGGCAGACCGGCCGCTTCCGCCTTGGCACGATAGGCGGCCACGTCATCGATTCCGGGACTGCTGCCCTCGATACCATCGAACCCCAGCGCCTTCACTTCGGCGAGTTGCTCCGGCGAAATGGCGTGGTTGCTCTTGATCGATTTGAAGATACGCCCCTGGTTGGACCGCGCACGCTTCTCGGCCGCTCGAGCGAGCTCGGCGCCACCGGAAGCCAGAGCCGCCATTCCGAGAGCCGCCTTGGAAAATTCTCTGCGTTTCATAGGCGGCAATCTCACCAAGGTTGAGGGTGGAAGTCAAAACCGAACGCGAACGTGAAGGCGCCAACGATGCCCGGTCGGAATTCGTTTTCTCCTCGCATCGCCGCACCCTGACCGGGAAGATCAGCCACGAGCGATTCTTACCTCGCCCGCGTTCGGACGCGATACTTTGGAGGACACCACAGACGGCTCGCCTCCGGCTCCGCCCAATCATAAGCATCCGTTTTCTTCCGTTTCCGAGAAACTTCATCGCGCTCGCCGGGTTGCATCTCCCAACTCCGCGAACGCATGAAGGCTTCCCTCCCCTGCTCTCCACTTCTCGTCCTGATCCTCGCCTGGACGGGCGTCGTCTCGGCCCAGTCGGACTCCATGATGGCGATGTCCGAGCTGCCGCCGGAACACCTCGATTTCTTCGAGACCAACATCCGGCCCGCCTTGGTCAAGCACTGTTACAAGTGCCACTCCGCCGACGCCGAAAAGGTGAAGGGCGGACTCCTGCTCGACACCCGCGAAGCCACCTTGCGCGGTGGTGACAGCGGCAGTGCGCTCGTTCCCGGTTCCCCCGACGAGAGCCTGTTGTTCACCGCCATCACCTACGATGACAGCTCCCTGGAGATGCCGCCGAAGTACAAGCTCGACGACGATGTCATCGCGGACATCCGCACCTGGATCGAGATGGGCGCCCCCGACCCGCGGCGGGAGGAGAAAAGCGGGGATCGGCCGATCGAACATTACTCGAGCACCATCGATGTGGAAAAGGGCCGCGCCTTCTGGGCCTACCAGAAGCCGCAGAAATCGAAGCTGCCCGAGATTTCCGATCGCGAATGGCCGCGGAGCGAACTCGACCACTTCATCCTCGCCGGCCTCGACGCCCGGGAAATGACCCCGGCTCCGGATGCCGATCCCTCCACCCTGGTCAGACGACTCTTCTTCGATCTCATCGGCTTGCCGCCTTCTCCCAAGCAGGTCCAGGCTTTCGTGAAGGGCTGGGAATCGGATCCCGAGGGCACCCTTGGCGAGACCGTCGATGGATTGCTCGAATCGCCCCGTTTCGGAGAACGCTGGGCACGTCACTGGCTCGATGTCGCCCGCTACGCCGAATCGACCGGCAAGGAGGCCAACGCCCTCTACCCCTATGCCTGGCGCTACCGGGACTACGTCATCGACGCCTTCAACACCGACAAGCCCTACGACGAATTCATCCAGGAACAGGTCGCCGGCGATCTCCTTCCCGCCGAAAGCGACGCCGAACGTGCCGAGCACCTCGTCGCCACCGGGTTCCTCGCCATCGGCACCAAGAGCCTCAACGACCAGAACAATCGGCAGTTCCGCTTCGATCTCGTCGATGAACAGATCGATACCGCGACCAAGGCGGTCCTCGCCACCACCGTCGCCTGCGCCCGTTGCCACGATCACAAGTTCGATCCCATTCCCATGTCGGACTACTACGCCATGGCCGGAATCTTCCTGAGCAGCGAGACCCTGTTCGGCACCGCGCGCACCGCCCAGAGCCGGCACAACACCGAGCTGGTCACCCTGCCGCTTCCCGACGCGAAACCACCCGTGGATCCACTCTCGCTGGGCGATCTCATCAATCTCCAGTTCCAGCTCGACGAACTGCGCGGCGAATTGCGCGAGCGGGTCGCCGAAGCCGCCGAGGCCCGCCGCTCCGGGGACACCGATACCGCGCAGCGGATCACCCTGGGCCTTCTCCGGACCCGCAGCGAGATCGGGCTCCTCGAATCCCGGCTCGCCCGCTTCGACGACGAGGGCAATCCCCTGCCCCTCGCCATGGCGGTGACCGACAGCAAGGATCCCTTCGATTCCCAACTCCTCATCCGCGGCGAGGAGGACAACGCCACCTCGGAGCGGGTGCCGCGCGGCTTCGTCCAGGTGATCCACACCGGGGACGAGGAACCGATCGCGGAAGACGAGAGTGGCCGCCTTCAGCTCGCCCAGTGGATGACCTCTCCCGAGAATCCCCTCTCCGCCCGCGTCATGACCAATCGCGTCTGGCACTGGCTCTTCGGCCAGGGCATCGTTCCCACGGTCGACAACTTCGGAGCCACCGGCCAGAAGCCGAGCCATCCCGAACTCCTCGACCAGCTCGCCATTCGCTTCGTCGAGAAAGGCTGGTCGGTGAAGGAACTGATCCGCGAGATCGTCCTCAGTCGCACCTACCGTCAAAGCTCGACCTTCGATCGGGAGAAGTTCGAGAAGGATCCCGAGAACCATTTTCTCTGGCGGACAACCCCGCGGCGACTCGATGCCGAATCCTTTCGCGACGCCGTCCTCGCCGTCAGCGGAAAGCTCGACCTCGCGCCTCCGGTGGGCTCGCCCGTCACCCGGACCGGGGACGGCTTTGTCGGCCGGACCGTCCGCGACCAGGAGAGCCTCACCGCGGAGCACGATCACCGGTCCGTCTACCTGCCGATCGTCCGCGACCTCGTCCCCGAATCTCTCGCCCTCTTCGATTTCGCCGATCCCAGCCTGATGACCGGCGAAC
>JAUIGT010000202.1 GCA_030432615.1 Verrucomicrobiia bacterium | reverse complement strand
GCCATCGTGTTCGCACTTCGCCGCTATCTCGACGCCACCGGAGACATCGACTTCCTGGCCCACGAAGGGGCCGAGATGTTGGTCGAGACCCCGTTCCACACGTAGGCGCCGCTTCCCTGGACCCAGCTGGTGCTGAAGTCGCGATTTCCGATCACCAGCCCCAGCCCGTTGTGAGCCACCGGCTGGAAGTCGGCCGGGGCGCCGGCGGGAGCCTGGGGCACGTAGTGGTCGAAATGCGGCAACGCGGCGAGTTCCGCCGGCGTCATCGCGGAAAGATCGGCGACCCCGTATTCCCGGGCAGGAGGTGGGAATACGGGATCGCTCACAGCCAGGAAATTCGCCACCAGAGACCGATTCGCCGTTGCCTGGAATCCGTAGCTCGACGAGGTGCTGACCACCACGCCTCCTTCGGTCCAGTTTTCGAACGTGTATCCCGGATTGGCCGTGGCGGAGACGATTGCCTGGTTTCCTTCGGAAATCTCGCCCGCTCCACTCACCGTGCCCCCAACCAGAGGCGCGGCGGCGGCGGTGATCGAAACCGTGGGCACGGGTTCGAAGTTCGCCACCAGGGTATGATCGGACGAGATCGTGAAGAGATAGTTGGCGGAAGTGCTGACCTCGACGCCGCCCTCGGTCCAGTTGACGAAGCGATAGCCGCCGTTGGCGGTCGCGGTCACCGTGACCTCGCTGGCATCGTCGAAGGATCCGCTGCCGGACACGGCGCCCCCTTCGACCGGAGCGGCGCTCACCGTCACGGCGTGCTGGTTGGCGGCCACGACTTCGAAGGCAGCCACGAGCGAGTGATTGACGTCGAGCGTGAGGGTGTGGTTCGGCGAGGCGCTGACCACTTCCCCGTTGTCGGACCAGTTGACGAAGGCGTAGCCGGGCTTCGGCGCGGCACTCACGGTGACTTCCGAACCGGGAGCGAAAGCACCGTCGCCGCTGGTGTCCCCAGCTCCGGCCGGCGCGGAGGCCGTGTCGATGATACTCACCGGCGGAGGTTCGACTCCGGGGACATGGACGCTGAACGTGTAATTCTTCTCGACATCGTCACTGACTCCGTCGCTGGCGGTGATCTGGAACGTGAATTGCCCCGTCTCCGTCGGCGTTCCCGACAGCACCCCGGTGATCTCGTCGAAGGTCATTCCGGCGGGCAGGTCCCCGTCCCGGGCGGCGGTGAACACTCCAGTGCCCGAAATCACGAGGGCCCGTCCCGCGTACGGTTGGCCGAGCGTCCCGTCGGAGACATGATCGATGAGCGAGAGCTGGGCCTCGGCCCCCACCGCCGCCATCTGGGCTCCCTTGTATTCTCCCACCACGACCACGGTCGAGAGATCGACATCGACGCCATTGATCCGCTTCACCCCTTCCCCGTGCAGGTCGTCGGGACCGACCTTGGTGGCCTTGGCCTCTTTCGATTCATTGTCGAGCGGTCCGACGTATTCGAAGAACTCCCACCGGCGGGTGACTACCTCGTCGCCGTTGTTGAGTTCCTCGGGCGCGGCCGCGAGTTCACCCATTCCCCCGCCGTCCGGCTTGGAGAACTCCTGCTGGATCAGTTGCCATTCGACTTCCACCTCGTCGGGCTCGCCGTTGCGCCAGTTCTTGTCGTGATCGTCGTCGGGATCATCCGACACGAGATCGCGCAGGTGAATGTCATGGTTGTTGTGCGTGGTCGTCTTGATCTCCTTCACCCAGATCGGGGTCCCGAATTCCACCACCGGGATCTCGGGTGGCTCCGGCGGTTCGATCGCGGCCTGGACGCGCGCGGGCGCGCCTCCCGCCGGTGGAAAGTAATTGAACTTCGGCGCCGCCACCTGGACCTGGCCACCCCGGATCAGGTTTCCCGCCCCGTCATCGATCAACCAGAAGTACCGCACCACCGTGGGAGGCGTGCGATAGCTGACGCCGAAGTGCTCGCCCCCGAAGTTCACGTTCGGGTTGGTGAACTGGTGTCCGTTGGTGGGATCGATCGCCCCGGCGGGAATCGCGGTGAAGGCGGACCAGGAACCATCCGGGTTCTTGCGGCTCCTCCAGAAGATGCGGCATACCGGGTGAGCCGGATCGGAGTCGTCCTGCTCGATCTCGGGCACTCCGTAATGATTGTAGTTGTAGGTCCGGGTGATATCCGTGCTGTGGCAGTCCTCCAGTTCGATCTCGAAGCCGTGACACTCGTGACCGGTGTCGTTGACTGTGTCGAAGTTGGTCAAACTCCCGTAGGCGATCCCCTGCGATCGCGCAGTCGGAACGAGGAGGAACCCCAGAAAGAGTATGGCAACTGCGTGCGGGAATTTCATGGATTTGGAGAATGCCAGATCCGGGTCCATTCGACACGTTATCGTTTGGTAATGATTTGGCCGTTGCCCTCGGCGGGAAACTTCGCCAACATCCTTCGGCGAAATGAACGTGCTGATCGTGGAGGACGACGCCGAACTGGCGCGGCAACTGGTCGAGGAACTTTCCGGTGACGGCCACGAAGTCCGGGTCGAGGTCGAGGGCTCCGCGGGACTGGCCGCCGGCTCCGGTGACGAATGGAACGTCATCATTCTCGATGTCTCCATTCCCGGCCTGAGCGGATTCGAGATCGTGGAGCGGCTCCGCGAAACGGAGATCCACACTCCGGTCATTTTCCTGACCGCCAAGAGCCAGGTGAGCGACCGGATCCAGGGACTCTCCCTCGGCGGTGACGACTACCTGACGAAGCCTTTCTCGATGGACGAACTGAAGGCCCGCCTGATCGCCCTCGACCGTCGATATTCCCGAAATCCCGCCTCCATGGTTTCGCTCCCGTCAGGCTGGAAACTGGATCCCCTCCTTCGCGAGGTTTCCATCGACGGCCGCCCCGTCGCCCTGCAACCCCGGGAATGGTCGCTGCTCCGCATCTTCCTGGACCACGAAGGGGAAATCCTCACCAATTCCTTCCTGCTCGACCGCGTCTGGGACATCCAGTTCGATCCCGGCACCAACGTGGTCAATTCCACACTCAGCCGGCTGCGAAAGAAACTGGACCAGGAAGGGCGGGACACCCACTTCCAGACCATTCGCGGCCGCGGCCACGTCTTTCGCCGCCATGCTTAGGTCATTCTCCGATTCCTCGCTCTGGAAGCTCACGGGGATGACACTGGGCATCGTCGGGTCCGCCATGCTGATGATGTGGCTGGTTACCTCGTGGGCCCTTCGCCGTTCCTTCGACGACGTCGGACGGGCCATCATCCTGGACGACCTCGGCGAATACGGAGAACTCTACGCCAGGGGCGGAGTCGATGCCGTCAGCGGCCTTTTCTTCGCGGGCGGGCACGATGAACACAACCAGATCCTTCGCCTCGTGTCGCCAGCGGGCGAGATCCAGCTCGACGTGCTCATTCCCGGCCAACCCGCCATCCACTGGCCCGACTTTTCCGACGTCCCCCACCCCCGCGATGGCGAGATCCTGTGGCGACGCGAGCGGCTCGCCAACGGAATCAACCTCACCGTCGGCCGGCGCAGGCTCGAAGATGGAGCCGAGCTGTGGTTCGGGCGCACCAATCGCTCCGACCTCGCCGCCATCCGCAGCGTTCAGGAATGGAATTTCCTGGCCCTGCTCTTCACCGGCGTCCTCGCGGTGGGACCGGTGCTCTGGTTCGCCAACCGGGTCCTGCGCCCCGTCCACGACTTGATGGAAGGCGCCCGTCGAATGGCCCGGGATCGCTCCCTGGATCACCGGCTCGCAACCACGGCCGCCATTCCCGAACTGGAACAGTTCGCGGAAGCCTTCAATGCCAGCCTCGATCGAATCCGAGCGCTGACCGAAGAACTGGAAGCGGCCAACGATCAACTCGCGCACGAACTTCGCACTCCCCTCGCGCGAATTCGCGGAAACATCGAACGCATCCTGAAACAGACCGACGGCGGCAACCAGGAGGACGCCGTCAGGGCCATCGAGGAGATCGATCGCGCCTCCGAACTGATCCAGCGCATCCTCAGCATTCGGGCCGGTGACTCCGGCGCCATGAAGTTGCAGCGCTCTCCCCTCTCGCCTTGTGAACTTGTCCGTGAAATTCACGATCTCTATTCACCGTCGGCCGAAGAGCGGTCCCTCGCCTTTCCCCTTCGCCTTCCGGACGACGACCGCCTCGTGCCACTCGATCGCCAGCGATTTCACCAAGCCCTCTGCAACCTGCTCGACAATGCCTTCGCCTACACGCCCGCGGGCGGAGAGGTCGAACTGAGCCTGGAATTCACCGACCACGATCACGTCCGGTTTCTGGTTCGGGATACCGGCCCCGGCCTGAAAGCAGGAGATGAACGCCGAATCTGGCGGCGGTTCATGCGCGGTTCCGCCGCCTCCGCCCAGACCCCGGGCATTGGCCTGGGGCTCAGCCTGGTACGGGCGGTGGCCACCGCTCACGGAGGCGAAGCAGACGCCCGCAATCGTCCCGAGGGCGGAGCCGAGTTCTGGATCCGGCTTCCCTTCGACTGATCCGATCGCCGGTTTCTTCCTGGAGTTTTCTTCACACGTCTCCCTCCCGCAACCGCGAAGAACTCATCGACATTGCCCCTATCCTGTGCCACACTCCGTCTTTCTTTCTCAGCAATACAGACCATACGAGCATGTACCAGAAACCCACCGTTCTCAGTTCCGAAGAGCATCGCGGCGTAAAACTCGCCCCGGTCACCTCCTTCGACTTTGCCGCCAAGATGAACTCGTCTCTGCTGGCCGGTCGGGAGATCCTGGAAGCCGCCAAGGACTACCCCGTCGTGTTCGCCCGCAACGACAAGGGAGAGATCACCGTCCTCGCCGTTCTCGGCCTGCGCAACGAGTCCAACCTCTTCGTCGATGAGAGCGGAAAGTGGGAGGAAGACTGCTATATCCCGGCGCTCTTCCGGCGCTACCCCTTCATCCTCGCCGAGGTTCCCGGCGCCGAAGAAGGCAAGCTGACCGTCTGCGTCGATGCCGCCTATTCCGGATTCGGTGGCGAGGAAGGCACCGAGTTGTTTGATGCCGAAGGCAACCAGACCGAATCCATGCAGCACGCCCTCAAGTTCCTCACCGAGTTCCAGCAGGAACATCAGCGCACCCGGGCCATGATCTCCCTGCTGGATAGCTACGAACTGTTCAAGGATATCGCGGCCAGCTTCACCCTGCCCGGCGGGGAGAAGTTCGGTTTCGGCAATCTGCTGATGGTCGATGAACAGGCCATGATGAAGCTCGAGGACGAGAAACTGATCAAGCTGGTGCGCACCGGCGGACTCGCCTGGATCTACGCCCACCTGGTTTCCATCTCGAACTTCCGCGATCTCATGAAGCGCGAAGGCAAACGCGCCGGAAACGGCGGCGAGGAAGGCAAGAAGCTCGAGAGCCTCGGCAAGAAGAAGTCCGGCAAGTGATCTCTCTCCCGGCCCCGCTCGCCGAGCGCGAGTCGGGGTCGATTCTTCCGCTTGCCCGCCGGCTTCGCCTGCGGTAAGGGGCTCGGTATGCCCTTGAAGGTCAATTTCCAGGAAGCCTCCCTGGCGGCGATGACGCTGGCCAAGGTCGGGAATCCGCTGCGCTCGGAACCGCTTCGCACCTCGAAACAGCTTTGCCGTTTCGAGGAGTCGGAGGCGGACCTCCTCACCCACTGTTTCCTGAAATCCTTCCGTTCGCTGGAACTGCACCAACTTCATCACCACTCGGACATCCGGAGCAACGAACTCTGGAGCTACGCGGCCGCCATCTTCAACGACAACGAGACCCTCCTGGAGCAGGGCTCGGCCATCGCCCGCCACCTCCACGCCAAGTCGAACCACCCCAATATCAAGTCGGGGGATCTCTGCGTGGCGCTGATCGACGACATCCTCGTGGATGGCAAGACCGCCCAGGCACTCAGCATCATCAAGTCCGAAAGCAAGGTCCCCTTTCTCCAGATCTCAGAGCGTGACGGCGACCTCCGCCTGACCACCGAGCAGGGAATCTATCCCGAGAAGATCGACAAGGGCTGCCTCATCGTCGATCACGATCGGGAGAACGGCTGCGCCGTCTACCTTTTCGACAAGAGCGGTGGCAACACCCATTTCTGGACCCGCGAGTTCGTCGGAGCCGCGCCGGTGAAGAACGACGACTACCTGACCCGGCATTTTTCCAAGCTCTGCATGGAGTTCGCGGAGAAGGGGCTTCCCGAGGAAACCATGCAGGAAGAGCGCATGGACGTGGCCAGCCGCACCATCGACTACCTCTCGGAGACGGACGATTTCGACATCGACGATTTCCAGGCCAAGGCGCTGGAGAAACCGGAGCGCATCGAGCAGTTCGCCGCCTTCAAGGCCGACTACGAGGAGGAAACCGGCAGCGAACTGGAGGACAAGTTCACCGTCTCCAAGCCAGAGGCGAAGAAAGCCAAGAAACGGCTCAAGAGCCGGTTGAAACTGGACGTGGGCGTGGAGCTGCGCTTTTCCTCCGGCTTCATCGCCCAGTCCGACCAGTTTCTCGAGCGGGGTCACGACGAGGAGCGCGACATGGACTTCGTCAAGGTCTGGTTCTACAAGGAAGTCTGAAGCCGGTTGGTCCGGGCAGAATTCAAACTCCCTTCGAGCCCGCTTCCCCACGCTCCTCCGTCTGCCGATAGCGGGCGGCCGAGCGGTAGCGCTCCCCTTTCGGGTCGCGGATCGAGACCTCGATGACCAGGTCTCCCTCGTCCTCCAGGTAAATATCGAGGAACATCCCGCTGCCATCGTCGCCCGCGCCACTGGGCGGAGTGCGCAGTTCCAGCCGCTTCCCATCCGCGACGACCGTCGCTTCCAGGGAACTGGCCTCGCCCATCGAGTTCTCGTATTCGGCGGTGACCGCCTCCTTCCCGGGATGCCAGCGAAAACGCCAGACGTATTGGATCTTCCGTCCCCCGGCCCGGGTCACCCCATTCATGACCATGAGCCGGCCATCCTTCGACAGGTTGGCCTCCCAGGTATCCCGGAAGGTGATCGCCGGCTGCAGCGCGCCGCTCGGCGCGATGTCGAAGGACACGCCCACCCCTTCCCAGGCGCCGCCCGCCCGCGCGAACAGCTCGAAATCGTCCAACCGATCGATATCCCGTCCCGCCGCCGGAAGCAGCAGCATCGCCAGGCTCGCGAGACCGGCGATCCAACAGGGTTGACTCGCCGACCCGACCCTCTTGAATCGCGGGTTCACCGGACCGTGTAGTCGAAGACGAAGACCTTGTCGAGTTTGGGCTTCAGCAGCGCCACGAAGGCCTGGTGATCCGGATGCGGGAGGTAGGTCTCGAGCCCCTTCTTGTTCTCGAAGGTCACCAGGAAACAGTGGGTGAAGCCGTCGTTGAGCGGCTCGATGTTCTCCGTGGTTCCCCATTCGTAGTCGATGATGGTGTCGATCTTGTCCTGGAGCGCACCGAACGCTTTCTCGATCTCCTCGATCTCCGCCTTCGGCGTTCCGTCCTTGAACTTGAAACAGACCACATGCCGGAAATGTCCCTCGTGATCTTCAGCGCGAAGTTCGCCGGCGAAACCGGTCAGGAGGGCGATCACGGCTGTGAGGACGAGCGTGGGAAAAAGTCGGGTTTTCATGGGGGAAACCCTTTGCGATTTCTCCGAGCCTGTCGAACATAAACCGCCGGACGGCACCGGTTTCTTCCTCTCTCCATTCACCCTTCATCCACGTTTTTCCCGCCATGGCCAACGAAACTTCCTGGGACCGCTACTCCCGCTATCTGGTGCGCGACGAGGGGCTGGGCTTCTCGCTGGATGTCAGTCGCATGCGGTTCGAGGAGAGCCTCTTCGAGGACCTTTCGGAGGAGATCGACCGCGCCTGGCGGGACCTGCGGGCCCTCGAGGCGGGTGAGATCGCCAACCCCGACGAAGGCCGCCAGGTCGGCCACTACTGGTTGCGCACGCCATCCCTCGCTCCCGCCGAGGAAGGCGCCTGGATCGAACGGGTCCGCGGGAACATCAACGAATTCGCATCGAAGGTTCACGGCGCCGAAGTGACCGCCCCCAACGGCAACGCGTTTCGCCACGTCCTGCTCGTCGGCATCGGCGGTTCGGCCCTCGGGCCCCAACTGGTGGCCGACGCCCTTCGTCTTCCGAACGCGCCCGTCGATCTGCACTTTCTCGACAACACCGACCCGGCCGGCATCGACCGGGTGCTCACCGAACTGGGTGACGGCCTCGAGGAAACCCTGGTGGTGGTGACCTCGAAATCGGGCGGGACTCCGGAAACCCGCAACGGAATGCTGGAGACCGAGGCCGCCTTCGCCGCCGCCGGGCTCGACTTTCCCCGGCAAGCGGTGGCCATCACCTCGCCGTCGGAGAAATCGACGCTCTACCAGAAAGCCAAGGCCGACGGCTGGCTCGCCATTTTCGAAATGGCGGACTGGATCGGCGGCCGGACCTCGGTGACCAGCGCGGTCGGGTTGCTCCCCGCCCGACTCATCGGGGTGGATACCGACAGCATGCTCGCAGGCGCCTCCGCCATGGACGCCCTGACCCGGGTCGAGGATGTCCGGCGAAATCCCGCCATGCTGCTGGCCCTGATGTGGCACGCCGCCGGCGGAGGGAAAGGCGCCAAGGACATGGTGGTCCTGCCCTACTGCGACCGGCTCGCGCTCTTCGGGAAATACCTGCAGCAACTGGTGATGGAGTCGCTCGGCAAGGAACTCGACCGGAACGGCGAGGTCGTCAACCAGGGCATCGCCGTCTACGGAAACAAGGGTTCCACCGACCAGCACGCCTACATCCAGCAGCTCCGCGACGGCTTGAACAATTTCTTCGCCGTCTTCGTGGAAATCCGCCGGGATCGCTCCGGAGATTCGCTCGAAGTGGCCGACGGCGGCATCACCACCGGCGATTTCCTGCAGGGATTCCTCCGCGGCACCCGGGATGCCCTCACCGGCAACGATCGCGCATCGGTCACCGTGAGTTTCGATCACCTGAACGCGCGTGTCCTCGGGGCGCTCATCGCGCTCTTCGAACGGGCGGTTTCCCTCTACGCCAGCCTGGTGGACATCAATGCCTACCACCAGCCGGGCGTCGAGGCCGGGAAGAAGGCGGCGGGACAATTTCTCGACGGCCTTCGCGCCGTCGAATCGGCGCTCACCTCGAAGCGCGGCGAGCCTGTCAGCGTGGACGAGATTCACGGCGCGCTGGGCGAACTCGCGGACGCCTTCGGCCCGGAGGCGGTCTACCACGCCGCCAATCACCTGGTCGCTTCCCGCCCCGCACGCTTCACGGTTTCGCGGGGCGCCAGCCCGGCCGAGGATCGATTCTCCGCTGTCGCCTGAAGCCCGCCCTTCACGGACGCATCGCGTCGATGTCGATGCCCTGCACGATGACCGGGGCGCCGGCGACGTTGCGGATGCTGACGGTCAGCTCCGCCCTCTCCCAGTCGATCTCGATCAGTCCGAAATTCAGGTCCCGGAAATTCCCCGTGCTGACCCGGTGACGGTTCGGTTCATCGTCGCGTCCCCCGCCGGGATTGGTGAGACTGCTCGAGGTCACTTCCCACACCGGCACTCCGGGGCTCAGAGGATCGGTCTCCGAAAGCCGCATGACCTCGGCCAAGTGCCGATCGCCGCTGAGAATGACGACACCGCCCGCCTTCGTCTCCTTCAATAGGCGAAGAAATCGGGCCCGTTCCTCGGGAAAATTCTCCCAGCACTCCCAGGCGTGATCCTGGGGCAGCAACTGGGTGCTGGAAGCGACGATGCGGAGGTCGGCAGGCTCGCGCAACCGTTCCTCCAACCAGCGCCACTGCGCGTCCCCGAGGACGGTGGCACCGGAATCGGTATTTTTCCCGTAGGGGCCATGCACGCCACGCTCGGGCAATTTGCGCAGGGGACTCCGGAAATACCGGGTGTCCAGAAGGATCAACTGCACCCGCTTTCCGTCGGGACCGAACGTATGCGCATCGTAGGTCCCCGGCCGTTGTCGAACGGGGCTGTCGTCCGGCAGTTGGAAGAAATCGGCGAACAACCGCTGCGACGACTCGCGCATCGGGTAGTCGGCGCCGCCATCGTTGACGCCGAAGTCGTGGTCGTCCCACACCCCGAGCAACACGCAGGACTCCCGCACCCGCGCGAAACCGGGATCGGCGGCCAGTTTGTCGTATTTCCCCTGCA
>JAUIGT010000722.1 GCA_030432615.1 Verrucomicrobiia bacterium | reverse complement strand
GACGACGAATTGAACCGGCTCCTTCCCGCCATCGATCACATGTCGAAGCATTTCTCCGAACCGCTCACCGTGGCCGATCTCGCGCGGCGCTGCGGCTACTCCGAGCGGCATTTCCTGCGGTTGTTCAAGGGAAGGATGCGGGTCAGTCCCCACCGTTTCCTCGAGCAGGTCCGGATGTTCCACGCCATCGATACCATCCGGCGAACCAACCGTGCCATCGCCACCATCGCGGAGGAATGCGGATTCCACGACGCCAGCGCCTTCGTGAAACGCTTCAAGCGCTTCGCGGGAACGACACCGCTGCGCTACCGCCGCGAGCAACAGGAACGGGTCAAGCGCGAACCGGCCATGGCCATTCCCCCTCCCTCTCCCCTCGGCTGATACCGACCCGTTTCTCGGTTTCTTTGCACTCTCCCGTTTCCGCCCCGATAGTAGGTTCTCCTCGATGGTCGCGCCTCCAACGCCCCATTTCCCTTTCACACTCGTGACTTCATGGAGGTAGCCGTATTCCTGGACCACAAATTCCTTCGCACACCGGACGGAAAAGTCTGGGCGACGACCATGTTCGGTCCCGCTTTCTGGTCCCGCTACCTGGAGGTCTTCTCAAAGGTTCGGGTGGTGGCTCGGCTGCGATCCGTCGAGTCTCCCCCCGACTCGGCGACCTGCGTCAGTTCCGATGCGGTCCGTTTCTCGGAGACTCCCTACTACGAGGGTCCGTGGCAATTCTGGAAGGTCCGGTCGGCGATCGGAAACATCGCACGCGATACGATCGAACCCGGACGCGCCGTGATCCTGCGAGTGCCGCAGGCGATTCCCTCTCGGGCTTTTCATGAGTGCCTCCGCCTTGGGATTCCCTTCGGGGCGGAGATCGTCGCCGATCCATGGGACATGTTCTCCCCGGGCGCCACCCCTCATCCGGCTCGCCCGCTGTTCCGGCGATGGTTCTCCCGGGAACTGCGCAGCGTCTGCCGCCATGCGGAGGCGACCTCCTACGTGACCGCGAGAGCACTCCAGTCGCGCTATCCTTCGACACCCGGCAAGTTTACCCAGGGGATCTCCGACGTGGAGATCGAGGAGGTAGCCGCCGCGCCGCGCACCCCGGAATCCTTCCAATCCGAGCCCCTCCGTTGCGTGAGCGTGGGAGCGTTCCACCAACTCTACAAGGCCCAGGACATCCTGATCCGGGCGGTTGGAAAACTCCACCGACAGGGGTTTCCCATCCACCTGACCCTCGTGGGGGACGGGAAATTCCGTTCCCATCTCGAGGAACTGGCGCGCGAAGCGGGAGCCGCCGACGCCATCAGGTTCGCGGGACAGCTGGGCTCGGGAGGCGCCGTCGTCGAGCAACTCGACAAAGCAGATCTCTTCCTGCTGCCGTCGCGCCAGGAAGGTCTTCCCCGCGCGCTGGTGGAAGCGATGGCACGTGGCCTGCCGGCGATCGGGTCCGAGGTCGGGGGGATTCCCGAATTGCTCGAACCCGCCTGCCTCGTGAAACCGAACGATGTCGATGGGCTGGCCCGGCTCATCCGCCGATTCGCGACCGATCCCGATTTCCTGGGCGCTCAATCGAAGCGCAACCTCGCGGTTGCGAGGCGGTTCGTGGGCAACCACCTGGACGCGGAGCGCCGCGCCTTCTACGAGGAGGTTCTCCGGGCCACCCGGAAGCGGAAGTAGGTCTCGCTCCGCCCACTTTCGCAGCCCACTGGACCCGTCGCTGGTGATTTCCCGACCTGATCCGAGCGGAGTGATTGGCAAACGCTCCCCCTTGCCAGATCCAAAAAAGACTCCCGGACGACTCGCGTGGCCGCCGGTTGCCGGGGCGAACCGGAACGAGGCACTCGAAGGACGAAGCTCGCATCCCCCTTCCCCAGTTCCACCAATGGTCCGGAGG
>JAUIGT010000201.1 GCA_030432615.1 Verrucomicrobiia bacterium | reverse complement strand
CGCCAGGCGGGCGGGCGAAGTCTTCGCCGAACTGGGCTACAAGAACATCCACACCCGCATCGGCAACGGCTACCTCGGCTGGCCGGAAGCGGCCCCCTTCGATGCCATCATCGTCACCTGCGCCCCTGACGATATTCCTGCGGCCCTCGTGGAGCAACTCCGAGAGGGCGGTTGCATGGTGATCCCGGTCGGCCCACAGGACGAGGTACAGGAGTTGTTCCTGCTGGAGAAGCGGCAGGGCCGGATCGAGCGTCGCGCCATCCTCCCGGTGCGGTTCGTGCCCATGACCGGGGCCGCGGAAGCGGAAGCGGAAGCGGAAGGGCAGGCAGGCTCCGAGGAAACTCGCTGAGTCGCGCCAGTTACGGTGTGCCAAAAGGTTCCGCGCGCGTCATTTTGACGCTCTCTCATTGCCGTTTCGCGTCATTGTGGCTCGAATCAAGGAAAGGCGAGGCATTACCACCACAGGTCGAAATTTCCTAATTCTTTGTATTTCAATGCTTTATGAATTCGATAAACCGCATGGCATGACCTGTGCACTTCATTGGGGCAAGAAAAGCGGAAACCCCTTCCCATACATTCAGGCCATCGGCCTGCCTCATTCATCCCCCGATAGGGCCTCCGCGCCAATCCCTCCCTTCAACCCGCAACCCGTTTTCGAATCATGAGCAAAATACTCGGCATCGACCTGGGAACGACCAACTCGTGCATGGCTGTCATGGAAGCCGGCGAGCCCGTCGTTCTGGAAAACTCGGAAGGCGCCCGGACCACTCCCTCCGTGGTGGCTTTCTCGAAGGATGGTGAACGCCTCGTCGGCCAAGCCGCGAAGCGCCAGGCCATCACCAACCCGCGCAACACCATCTTCTCCGCCAAGCGCCTCATCGGCCGGAAGTTCTCCGAGCTGAGCGAGGAAGAGAAGCAGACCCCCTACAAGATCGTGGAAGCCGAGAACGGCGACGCGCACATCCAGGTGGAAGTCGGCGGTGAAACGAAATCCTACAGCCCCCAGGAGATCTCCGCGATGATCCTGGCGAAGTTGAAGGCCGACGCCGAGTCGAAGCTGGGCGAAACCATCACCCAGGCAGTGATCACCGTCCCCGCCTACTTCAACGATTCCCAGCGAAACGCCACCAAGGCCGCCGGCGAGATCGCCGGTCTCGAGGTGAAGCGTATCATCAACGAGCCGACCGCCGCCTCGCTGGCCTACGGACTCGACCGGAAGTCGGACGAAAAGATCGCCGTCTATGACCTCGGGGGTGGCACCTTCGACATCTCGGTCCTCGAAATCGGCGACGGCGTCTTCGAGGTGATGGCCACCGATGGCGACACCCAACTCGGTGGTGACGACTGGGACAAGGCCGTCATCCGCTGGATCGTCGATGACTTCAAAAAGGAGAACGGCATCGACCTGAACGGCCAGCCCGACGCCCTCCAGCGCATCAAGGAGGAAGCGGAAAAAGCCAAGATCGCCCTTTCGTCCTCACAGACTTACGACATTAGCCTCCCCTTCATCACGGCCGACCAGTCGGGCCCGAAGCACATCCAGAAGAGCCTGACGCGTTCGCAGCTCGAGCAGATGACCGATTCGCTCTTCGAGCGCACGATCGGCCCGGTCCAGGCCTGTCTCAAGGAATCCGGCGTCTCCGCCAGCGACATCGATGAGCTCGTGCTCGTCGGCGGCATGACCCGCATGCCCAAGGTGGTCGAGACCGCCAAGAAGCTCGCCGGCAAGGAGCCCCACAAGGGGGTCAATCCGGACGAGGTCGTGGCCGTCGGAGCCGCCATCCAGGGCGGGGTGCTCCAGGGCGACGTCAAGGACGTGCTCCTGCTCGACGTCACTCCCCTCACCCTCTCCATCGAGACCATGGGCGGCATCGCCACCCCGATGATCGAGCGAAACACCACCATCCCGGCCAAGAAGTCGCAGATCTTCTCCACTGCCGCCGACAGCCAGCCCTCCGTCGACATCGTCGTCTGCCAGGGCGAGCGCAAGATGGTGGCCGACAACAAGAAGCTCGGAAATTTCCGGCTCGACGGGATCGATCCCGCTCCCCGCGGAGTTCCCCAGATCGAGGTGACCTTCGACATCGACGCCAACGGCATCCTCAACGTGTCCGCCAAGGACAAAGGATCCGGCAAGGAACAGAAGATCGTCATCAAGGACTCCGGCGGTCTCTCCGACGACGAGATCGAGAAGGCCAAGCGCGAGGCCGAGCAGTTCGCCGAGGCCGACCGCAAGCGCGCCGACGCTGTCGAGACCCGCAACGTCGCCGACAACGCCGTCTACACGGTGAAGAAGCAGGTGGACGAACTCGGGGACAAGCTGCCCGAGGACGCCAAGACCAAGGTCAACGACGCCGTGGCCGAAGTGGAAAAAGCCCTCGAGGGCGACGACATCGACGCCATCAAGGCGGCCACCGACAAGCTGCACCAGACCTTTTCCGAACTGGCTTCCGCCGCGCAGATGGCCGGCGACGCCGGTGGTGCCGAGGCTGCGGCGGGTGCCGCGCCCGACGCCGAAGGCGGTGACGACGGAGACGACTCCGGCGAACGCAAGGCCAAGGGCAAAGTCGTGGATGCCGACTTCGAGGTCGTGGACGACGACAAGAAATAACCCGCCTACCGAACCCTTTTCTCACGGTCCGATCCGCCAGATGCGTTCATCGGACCGTGTGAATTTCCGCGAGTCGCAAGCCCGCCGTCCGCCCCTGAAACCTGCCCGCAGGAACCGAAACGAAAGGACGACGGCCCGGCGACCCGCGGAACCAAACTGAAAGAAACCCACAATCGAACCCAACCTATCCATCCCAATATGGCTACCAACATCAAACCGCTCGGCACGCGAGTCCTCGTGAAGCGCATCGAAGCCGATGAGCAGAAATCCGACGGAGGCATTTTCCTGCCCGACACGGCCAAGGAAAAGCCCCAGGAGGCCGAAGTGCTCGCGCTGGGCACCGGCAAAAACGACGAAGGTGAAGTCGTCGAGTTCTCCGTCAGCGTCGGCGACAAGGTGCTCATCTCCAAGTACGGCGGCACCGAAGTGAAGATCGATGGTCAGGAATGCCTGATCCTCAACGAAAGCGACATCCTCGGCATCCTCGAGGGCTGATCGTTCCCGGGAAGGCCTCGCGCCTTTCCGCCCCCCACCCCATCAATCAGAAAACCAACCATACCAACTACCCAACATGGCTAAACAACTGTCATTCGACGAAGACGCCCGCCACGCGCTGCTGCACGGCGCGCAGAAACTGGCCAAGGCCGTCAAGGCAACGCTCGGGCCCTCGGGCCGCAACGTCATCCTGGAAAAGAAGTTCGGCAGCCCGACCATCACCAAGGACGGCGTCACCGTCGCCAAGGAAGTCGCCTCCAAGACCTCCGACGTGGCCGGTGACGGCACCACCACGGCGACCGTGCTTGCCGAAGCCATCTACACCGAAGGCCTCCGCAACGTCACCGCCGGCGCCAACCCGACCAGCCTGCAGCGCGGCATCCTCAAGGCCGCCGAGGCCCTCGTCGCCCAGCTCCGTGAACTTTCCACGGAAGTGACCGACACCAAGGAGATCGCCCAGGTCGCCACCGTGTCCGCCAACTGGGACGCCGAGATCGGCAACATCATCGCCGAGGCCATGGACAAGGTCGGCAAGGACGGCACCATCACCGTCGAAGAAGCCAAGGGCATCGAAACCACCCTCGACGTGGTCGAAGGGATGCAGTTCGACAAGGGCTATCTCTCGCCCTACTTCGTCACCGACGCCGAGAGCATGGAAGCCGTTCTCGAGAACGCCCTTCTCCTCATCCACGAGAAGAAGATCAGCAACCTCAAGGACATGCTGCCCCTCCTCGAGAAGGTCGCCCAGACCGGTCGCCCCTTCCTCATCATCTCCGAGGACGTCGAAGGCGAAGCCCTCGCCACTCTCGTGGTCAACAAGATCCGCGGCACCCTGAACATCGCCGCCGTCAAGGCTCCCGGCTTCGGCGACCGCCGCAAGGCCATGCTCGAAGACATCGCCATCCTCACCGGTGGCCGCGTCATCACCGAGGATCTCGGCATCAAGCTGGAGAACGTCGGCATCGAGGACCTCGGTTCCGCCAAGCAGGTCAAGATCACCAAGGAAGACACCACCATCATCGAGGGTGAAGGCACCAGCGAGGCCATCAGCGGCCGCGTCAGCCAGATCCGTCGCCAGATCGAGGAAACCACTTCCGACTACGATCGCGAGAAGCTCCAGGAACGCCTCGCCAAGCTGGCCGGCGGTGTGGCCGTCATCAATGTCGGCGCCGCCACCGAGACCGAGATGAAGGAGAAGAAAGCCCGCGTCGAAGACGCCCTCCACGCGACCCGCGCGGCCGTCGAGGAAGGCATCGTTCCCGGCGGTGGCACCGCCCTCATCCGCGCCCAGCAGGCTGTCGGTGACCTTGGTCTCGAAGGAGACGAAGCCACCGGTGCCCAGATCGTGGCCCGCGCCATCGAGGAACCCCTCCGCACCCTGGCCGCCAACGCCGGTCGCGAAGGCGCCCTCATCGTGGAGCACGTCAAGAACGGCAAGGGCAACGAAGGCTACAACGTCGCCACGGACACCTACGAAGACCTCGTCAAGAGCGGCGTCGTCGATCCCACCAAGGTGACCCGCAGCGCCCTGCAGAACTCGGCGTCGATCTCCGGTCTCCTGCTCACCACCGAGTGTCTCATCGCGGACATTCCGGAGAAGGAAGAGCCCGAGCCGCACGGTCACGACCACGGCATGATGTAATTCGCTCCCCCTTTCGAGAGCCGGCCGAGCCCACACGGCGCGGCCGGCTCCTCTCGAAACCAATTTTCGCAGCCAGTCGCAAACGGGCTGCGAAATCTCGAGCACCAAAACCGGGTGGTTCCGCGCAAGTGGGACCGCCCGGTTTTCTTTTTGGCCGACTCCGCGGACTCTCGAAGTGGCGCACGAAGAACGGGCTGCCCCCGTCAGCGAGCCTGGACCCGCTTTTTCAAAGCTTCCAAGCGATCTTCCTGACCGGAGAGGATTCGACTGAACTGGCGTTGGAGCGTCCGGACTTGGGCCCACTGATTCGCCTCCATCAGGTCCATCATGTGATTCTCGAGTTCGGTGAGCGATTCGCCCAAACCAGTCTCGCGGGCAGTCAGCGCGGACTTCGGAGCCAGGTCGGCGCGATGACCACCATTGATCTTCTGAACTTCCAGGAACCAGGCTTCCTCCCCGTCCGCGCTGATCACGAACCAGATGACGACCTCATCCGAACCGGGCGCCTCGAAAACGCGTCGGTCCGCCACGTCCGGTTCAAACTCCACCGTCTGCCAGGATTCTCCGGGCTTGGTGGCAAATTCCAGGCGATCTCCTTTCCAGCGAAATTTCCCCGGTGCCCGGTCTTCGTCGTCATCGGTCGATTCATAGATCACCCCTTTGACGCTCTCCGGAAACTCGAGATCCGGCTGATACCTCGCCTCCTGATCCTGCACTTTCCGGAACACCCGCTCCGATCCGACTCGCAGGGCCGTCACCCACTGGAAATCATCACTGAAGAAGAACCAACCAGACAACCCGCCCCGAAACTCCACCCGCACCACACCCACATCCGGAAAGATGGTCGGATAGGGAGATCCCGTCGATCCATCGCGGAGAATCGGCAACATGGATTCACCATCGAACCGCAGCCCTTTCAGCGAAGTAGTTCCCCGCAAGGTGTAGCGAACGTCTTTCAGCTTCTCCGCGAACTCCACCACCTCCGGGCAGGCGGGTTCTTCCGACTCCTGGGAATGGATCGAGAGCAAGCCAACCCAGGGGAGCCCGAGACAAATACCGAAAACGATTCCGAACCGCATGGTCTACAGAATCAAAATCGGAATCGAATCGACAAGAAAAAACCGGTGGAGTTCCCCCCCTTTCCAGGAAGAATGAAGCTACCCGAATTCTCACTCGGGCTCGATCGCGAATCGAAACGTGGCAGCACCTCCCGTCTCTCGATATTGCCCAACGACCAGTTCCTGGACCGGAAACAGGACCGCTCTCACCTGAAGTCGCGAACTTGTGGCCCCATCCAGCCAGAAACCGTTGATCATACCCGTCCTCCTCTGGCAGCGAAGATTCAAACGACCGCCCTCCCAGGAAGCTCTCACGAGATTCCGTTCGTCCCACGTGACCTCCAAGTTCTCGAGGTCTCGCACCCCGGAAAAACTCACCATTACCTGCCCGGCCAGGTCTTCTCCATCGAACCGGCTGCCCAGGATAGGCGTTGATTGCTCCGACTCCGGTTCATCGCGGACTCGGAAGTGCACCGCCCCATCCAGATCACTGACTCCTTCGAGTTCCCGAAATTCGAGATCGCCCGCCAAGGTTCCGAAGTGCCGTTGTGGCAGGCGGTAACGCGCAAACAAGGGCAGATTCCCCGTCTCGCCCACCCGGGAAACCGCCGTGAACCGCGCGCCATCCGGCGTGTAGCCCATCCATCGCGCGACTCCGGCTCGATTGATCCCCGCCAAGGCGATGCCACAGGCCTCGACGCCGTCCTCATCGGGCATCACGAAGGTGAAGCGTCCGGTATCTTCCCAGGGATTCCACCGCGGATGCCAGGGAATCGCGCTCGTATCGAGAATCGCCGAAAACGCGCCCTCGATCGTCCCGGTCAGGACCACCGCGCCATCCTCCGTCTCCACCAACCGCAACGCGACCGAGGTCGGTTCCGCCCCACGATACGGGACAAGCGTGGTGAAAAAATTCCCGTCTTCCCCGAACCGTCCCCGCACCCGGAACTGACCCTCTCCAAACCGGAACAGCCCACTGAAGATCGTCCGTCCGCGCACTGTCCGAACGACGAGATTCGGCGCATCGCCCACGATGTGTTCGGTAGCGCTCGGGTCCCGAAGCACTCCGGAAAAGCGCGACGTCACTCCCGTTTCACCCAAGTCGATGGAATCCCCGGAGACAGGCTCGTAGGGGCGGCCTTCGGGCAGGTCCAGCGCATTCCCGGCCAAGGCGGCGAAGCCCGCTTCCCCTTCGCTCCATGGACTCCGCCCGCCGACGCCATCGGCGCAGATGAAGTAGTAATAGGTGACACCGGGCCGAACTTCCCGGTCCTCGAACGCCGTGACATTCCCGTCCTTGATCACCACGATGGGCGCCCCGTCGCCGATCGAGGCGCTCTGCGAGCGAAGGATCCGATAGCGTATCGCTCCCGGAGTCCGCTCCCACGAAAGGTGAACGCGATCCCGTTCCAAGCCGTCGCTGGCTTCCAGATGGCGCGGCGTCGGCGGGATGGCCTCCGTCCGGATGCCGGTCACCGGTCCGGCCAGTTCGCTTTCCCCGTGGAGCGGATCAATGGCCGACACCCAGTAGTAGTAGGTCTCGCCCGGCACCGCCGACGTGTCGAGAACCTTGAACTGGTTGTTGAAGTTGACCACCTCGGCACCTTCCATCCATCGAGCCGCGGCGACGTTCTCGGTGGTTCCCCGATAGACGCGAAATTCCGTCACCGTTCCCAACGGCTCCCACTCGATCCGCACATAATCGTGGAAGGCCCGCTCGTAGCCCACCAGACCCAGGGGCATCGGCAACGGTCGCACCCCGTTCACCGGACCCACCGTCAACTGGGGCACGCCGGCGACGCGGGAAACCACCCAGTACCAGTGACGCCGGGTCGGCGCCACCAGGGCATCGGCAAACTCGAGCGCAGTGGTTGTGCCCACGGATACCGCATCGGCCAAGTCGGGAGTCGGGGAGCGAAGAACCTCGAAATCCACCCGGGAGTTTCGGTTTCCCTCCCAACTGAGTTCGAGATGAGCGCCATTCATCATCGGAGCCACCGCCAGGCCGGCCACCGGGGACGCCTTCGCGACCGCGACCGTTGCTCCCTCCGCGCCCAAGCCCCCGTTTTCCCGCCACGCCCGCACGGAGATGAGGTAATCCCATCCCACCAGCCCTCCCTGCCAGATGAAAGGGCCTTCCGCGACCTCCCCGATCAACTGATCGCCGGAGAAAATCTGGTAGACCTCCGCGTCCGCCACCGGAGTCCACTCGATCACGATCCCCCCGACAGGCGACGCCACATTGCGGGCACTCACCGCCTCCGGCCCCGGGAGGGGCGGGAGCCGAAGACGGTGCCCCTGGTCAGAAATCGTTTCTCCGTAGACCTTCAAGGGAGGTCCACTCGGCTGGGGAATCAGATGGTAGGAGCGAATCGTGTAGGTGCGTTTCTTACCGGCATCCGGCGAAGGATCATCGATGCCGTAGGTGGTGGTGCCCGCCATCACGGGAATCTCCTGCTCGAATTCACCCCATTGTGATTGGACGACAAACCCATCCACATCCGACGTCGATTCCCACGTCAGTCGAACGAAATCGGGATGGTCTCCATCGGATGCCGAGAACGTGTCGGGCGGAGGTGGAGGCATGCGTTCTCCAGCCACCGGGAGACTCAGTGGGCTTCGTTCCCCGGAATAGGTGATCGCCTCGATCGAGTAGATCCATTCCCCCGGCTCCACCGGGAAGTCTTTCCACGAAGTCTGCGCGCTGGACACGGACTCCTGCAGCGTCATCGATTCGAAACCGGCTCCGGGAGGCCCACGATAGATCTCGTAGCGCACGGCCCCGGGAACCGCGTCCCAGGTCAGTTCGATGAATCGCGTCTCCGAGTCGGAGGCCGAAACATTCTCCGGGGGTTGAATCCCAGGCGCGGGCAGGAAAACGGGATCGCTCCAGCTCCCGTAGGAGTAGTAGTAGTAACCGGACGGAAGGGGGGCGCCAGTGACGTAGGCGAATCGCACCCAATACAGATAGCCCTGGTTGGTCTCAGCGGTCTCATCCACGAACTCGTTCCAGGTTGAGTTCCGGGTCAGCCGCGTCATGCCCAGATACGCGATCGACTTGGGATGCTTCACCGGGGCTCGATAAACATGAAACTTCTCGATCAAGACGTAGGGATACGGCAAATCGTAGTCTTCGTAGGGCCTCCCGTTCCAACTGATCCTCACGGAGCGGGAATGATCGATCCTCTCCACCTCGATTCCCTCCACCTTATACTTGGACCGGTATCCCCTGTCCGGGCGGCCAAATCCAGAACGACTTCCATCGGCGTAGATCGCTTGGACCCAATACAAATATCCCCAATCCGCATCATCCTCCCAAGGAACGGAGCCTCTGGCCACCCTCCCGGTTTCGTCAGAAAACCTCAAGGTCGAGCCCGAAACCGTTCCAATCACTGTTCGCTCCAGGAATGAATCGGAATCCCTGCTGACTTCGTAGGCTACCGGGCTGCCGGGGGCGGGGCGCCAGGTGATCTCAACGGCCTGATCGGAAATTCCATTCGACGCCTGAATAGCGCTCGGCCCAGGTGCCCCTTCGTTCCAATACCCGGTATCGTTGTAATACGGCGATGAATTTTCCTGGTCGACATCCTCGCCAAACGTCAGCCAATACCGGTAGTACTTTCCGGCCGAGGCTTCCAAATCGATCACCGAGGCGGTAGCCCCGTGAACGAATCGGATCCCTATACGATCTAAGTAAACCGCTTCCGAAAACTTGTCGGATTCGCTTCGAAAAATGCCGAATTCTCTCTCCGCCAAATCATACGGTCTGGAACCAGTGAAGATATCCTTCAGACGGATCTCGACACCATAGGGAACCGTGTCGTCCGACGCGGTGAACTCGTAGAAATCCGGCCCCTGCAATTGGGCCAACAGCATGCCTCCGTGCATCGCCCCCAAAAAAATCAACAGGACGACGATTCTGATGATTGGATTTCTTCCTCCCATTGGCAATTCCTTCTCAAGCCGGATCAGAACACTTTGTAATTACATTGTCAACCAAATAAATACAATGTGTTTACATTGCCACGATTTCCTGAAACCTCCCGACGTCATCGCGGTTAGATCCGCCATGCGGCACTCGATTTCTCTTTTCGCTTCTGTCGGGCTTCTTCTTCCTATCATCTCGGCTCACGGTGAGAACTGGCCCCGCTTCCGTGGCCCTGACGGGGCGGGCGTCACCGAGGATGCGAAAGTTCCCCTGACATGGGGGCCGGAGATGGAAAACCTGAAATGGAAAGCCGACCTCCCCGGTCCCGGCTCGTCCTCGCCGGTCGTCTGGGGCAATCGCGTCTTCGTCACCTGCTACTCGGGCTATGGCGAGGGCGACAATGAAGGCGACCTGCTTTCCCTCAACCGCCACCTGCTCTG
>JAUIGT010000200.1 GCA_030432615.1 Verrucomicrobiia bacterium | reverse complement strand
TTGAGGCCGTCCTCGTAGGTGGCGTCGATGGCGCCGAGCCGCCAGGTCTTCCCGTGGTCGTCGCTGAGGACGACATGAACCCCGTTCTCACCCCGGTCGGCGCCGTCGTCGCCCTTCCGATGATCGCAGGGAATCACCAGGCGCCCCCGGTGCGGTCCTTTGGTGACCTGGATCGAGTGCACCGGCCCGGTCGCATACCAGCCCCACTCGGGCAGTTTCACGTCCTCCGTGATCTCTCGCCGCTCCGACCAGGTCGAGCCGTGATCGTCGCTGAACACCACGAAGACCCGATCGTTCTCCAAGGTGAACGGCAGCCAGATCCGCCCGGGGTGGTCCGGGTCGGGAGGGTCGACCACCGGCGCCGGGTTGCCCACCGTCACCTCGGGAGGGTTCTCGCCGAGCAGTCCGCGAAGTTCATCGCTTTCCTGCACGACCTGCAGCGAGCCCCAGGTCGCCCCATCATCGGTGGACCGTTTCATCACCAGGTCGATCTCGCTGGCGTCCCCGCCCTGCCGCGCCTCGCAGAACGCCAGCAGGTCGCCGCTGGTTGCGCGGACGATCGCGGGAATCCGATAGACCGGGTAGCCGTCCTTCCCGGCCTCGAAGACGGGGACGATGGGAAATTCGGAGGCGCGCATCGTTCTCGTTCCGGCCGAGACGAAGAGCAACATCAACGCTATCCGGGAAAGTATTCGACCTCGCATCTTCACAAGGTATCCGGACTTGCCTCTCACCGTCGATGGGAAAGGCGGGACGTCAATACGGCCCGCACCGAAGGTGGTCACGATACGCCGAAGGCGCCCCGCAGCAGTTCCAGCGATTTCGGAATCGCGGTGAGTGGATCCTCCTCACCCTCGAACTCCAGGGAAACGTAGCCCCCAAAGCCGGCTTCCCTCATGATCCTGGCAATACGGTCGTAGTCGAGATCAAGCGTGTACCAGCGGCCGCCGCCGAGGTAGGTCTTCGCCTGAAGCAGCACCGTCTGCGGGGCCAGAACAGCGAGGCGATCGTAGGGATCCTCAAGGAAGTTCCCGGTATCGAGCGTCACCCGCAGCCAGGGCGAATCGACGGCATCGACCACGCGCTTCACCCCTTCCGCGGTCCGTCCAAGTCCCCAGTGATTCTCCAGCCCCATGACCACGCCTCGCTTTCCCGCTTCCCTCGCCAGTTCCGCGTAGGCTTCGATGACCCAGCCGAAGGCATCCTCTTCCGTGTAACCCTCGATCGGAACCTCCTCCCCGCGGTTGGCCATGAGCTCGTCGAAATCCCTCGAGGTACCCCAGGTTCCGGAATTGACCCTCATGGTGGGAATGCCCAGTCGATAGGCCTGCTCCAGGCACTCCACGGTGTGATCGAAATTGCTCCGACGCTTCTCGGGATCGGGCGAGAGAAAGCCTTGGTGGGTGGAGTAGCCCATGAGATCCAGCCCGTTGAGAAAGGCGTGACGCTTGATCTTCTGCAGGGCATCATTGCCAGTATCGACCAGCTGTCGCTGCAGGATCTCCAGCCCGTCGAAGCCCATCCGGGCCGCGTGATCGAGGCAGACGTCCAGCGGTCTCAGAGCCTCGCGATGGAACGCCCAGAAGGAATAGGAGGAAACCCCGATCCGGTTCGACCCGGTGAAGGGTTTCGTTTTCACCGCGTCGGCGAAAGCGGGACGTAGGCCGGAACCGAGCGCGAAAGCCCCGGTGCCCAGGAACCATTGGCGTCGATTCATGGCCAGATTGCCGGTTGCCCTTCACACCCCCGCCGCGGCAATTGCCTTGCGGATCGCATTCGCGGTCGCTTCGGCGGCGGGCTCGTTCTCGAGTTGATTGAGCGGTTTGTTGAAAGGCTCCGCCCGGACCGGACCATCGTAGCCGATCTTGACCAGGGCCTGGAGGAAGGAGGCGACGTCGATGACGCCGGTGGCGGCGGGAAGTTCCCGCTGGTTGTCGAGCTGTTCCTCGACGGGAATTCCTGCGGGAGCGTCGTTGAGATCGCAGGCGACCACATCGGCGTTGCTCAGCGTGAGAATGTCGTCGGCGGTCTCGCCCGCGGTGAACCAGTGCCAGCTGTCGAGCACGAACCCCAGCGTCGGCTGGTCGATCTCCGCGATCAATTCCTTGGCCTCGGCCATGGTGTGGATGAAGGAATAGCGGGTGCTGGTCCACAGCGTCTTCGTGCCCACGTATTCCAGTCCGAAACGGACGTCGTGATCGGCCAGCACCTTGGTCACCTCGCCGAGCCGATCGACGTGCTGCCGGAAGTTCTCCCGGTAGGTGAGCGTCTCGTGAAAGGGCTTCAGCCAGGTATTCATCCGGCTGGCTCCGGCTTCCCGCAACGCGGCGGCGTGCGCCGGCAGTTCCTTCATGCCGGCGCGAAACGTTTCCTCGTCCTTTCGGAAATCGACGGGCATCCCCGCCGATCCCCAAGCCAGTCCCTTCGCTTTCAAAGCCGCCGCGAATTCCTTGCGTCCGCCGGTATCCAGGGAGGCGAAGAATCCCGCGTTGGGCGCCACCGATTCGAATCCGTGGGCCGCGGCGAGATCCAGGAGCGCCCGAGGATCCGCCTTCACCCCGATCGAGCCCGGGTTCAGGTCGATGGTGAACTTTCGTTCTCCCCGGGCGTCGGCCGCCCGGGAAGGAACAAGACCCGCGAGGCCCGCCGTCCCGAGTGCGAGACCGGTCCCGATGGAGTGCTGGAAAAGCTGTCGTCGTTTCATCATCCGACGATCATGCCCGCTCGCTTCACAAACCGCAAGCTGTCCCGGCGGACGCGTCAGCGCCCCTCGTTCGATTTCCTGCGAGCTCCTTCCGACTGCGGTCGGCGACCACCCCGCGAACGCCGGGAACGTTTTCGCTTGGGACGCTTTTCCTCCCCCGGTCCCTGCTGTGCCGCCGCCTTTTTCTTCGGACGTTGGCGGGTGGGCTTCTTGCGGGTGGAGTCCGAAGCGGACGCCTCCCGCTTTCTCTTCGAGCGCTTGCGCGCCGGTTTCCCGCCCGCTTTCCGGGATGGCTTGCCCTCGCCCAGGAGCCGGAAATCGACCTGCTTCTTGAAGGTATCGACGCTCGCGACCTCGACCTCGACCTCGTCCCCGAGCCCGATGGTCCGGCCAGTTCTTCGTCCACGCACCCGCACCCGCGTGGGATCGAACTCGTAGAAATCGTCCTCCAGCAGCGAAAGCGGCGCGAGACCACTCATGCCGAGATCGACCACGTCGACGAACACGCCGAAGTTGCGAACGTCGGTCACCAGCGCCCGGTAACGATGCGGATTGCCGCTTTTCAGCTGCGACTGGAGATAGGCATAGAGCTTGACGCTCTTGCTGTCGCGCTCGGCATCGGACGAGTTGCGCTCGGTGCTGGAGAGGTGGTCGGCGATTCGCTTGAGCGCGAGGTGGGCGCCCCCCTTCCTTTCGAAGATCCCCCGCTTTTCCATGAAGAGACTGCGGTGGACCTCGAGATCGGCGTAGCGCCGGATGGGCGAGGTGAAGTGCGCGTATTTCTCCTTGGCGAGTCCGTAATGTCCGAGAGGCTCGACCGCGTAGCGCGCCCGCATCAGCGACTTGAGAAAGCCGATCTTGAGCGCCGATCCGATCGGCAGATCGTTGAGGCGCTTGAGCAGACGCTGGACCTCGACCGGCTTCTCCAGGTTGCCGCAGGGAACCTCGTGGCTGAGCACCTCTTCGCGGTAGTCCGCCAGGCGCCGGGGATCGGGATGCTCGTGGACACGATGAATGGCGGGGCGCCGGAGTTTCAGGAGCCGACCGGCCACCGCCTCGTTGGCCAGCAGCATGAACTCCTCGATGAGCTGGTGCGACTCGTCGTTCTCGACCTTCTCGATCTTCTTCACGCGGCCGCGATCATCGAGTCGGATCTTGGTTTCCGGAAAATCGAGATCGAGCGATCCCTTCTTGAACCGCAATTTCCGGATCTTCATCGCCAGCCGTCCGGCATCCTGGACCATCCGCTCGATGTCGTCCTCCGCCTTGCCCTGGAGAACGGCGAACGCCTGCTCATAGGAGAAGCGGCGCTTCGAGTGGATTACCGCCTCGTAGAAGCGCGAGCGTTGCACCCGTCCCTCGTCATCGATGAGAAACTCGACGCATTTCGAGAGCCGATCGACCCGCGGTTTCAACGAACAGAGTTCGTTGCTGAGGGCTTCGGGCAGCATGGGAATGACCCGATCGACCAGGTAGGTGGAGTTGCCGCGCCGACGCGCTTCCTGGTCCAGCTCCGAACCGGGCTTCACGTAATGCGAGACATCGGCGATGTGGACCCAGAGCTTCCAGCGGCCGTCGTCCGTTGCCTGCAGGCAGAAGGCATCGTCGAAATCCTTGGCGTCGGCGGGATCGATGGTGACGACATCGTGGCCGCGGCAGTCGCGACGTCCCTCGAGATCGGCGTCCGTCACCTCGCTGCCGAACCGATTCGCTTCCTTCAGCACCTTGCGGGGAAACTTCAGCGGCAGGTCATACTGTCTCAGCACCGAGAGCATGTCCACGCCCTCGGCGGTCGGCGGCCCGAGCACCTCGATGACCTCGCCCTCGGGATTCACGTGGCGGGATTCCCACTGGCGGAACTCGACCACCACCTTGTCCCCGCTCCGGGCGGGGCGTCCCACGTCCTTCGGATCGGGCACGTAGATGTCGTTCGGAATCCGGGGATCGTCGGGGATGACGTAGAGAAAATTCTTCCCGCGCTTCAGCGTGCCCACGATCTGGGTGCGACGACGCTCCAGCACCCGCACCACGCTGCCGGTGTCCGGCTTGTCGGTGGAGGCGCGCTTCCGTTTCCCCTCCGGCCGCACGTCGCGACGGACGAGCACGTGATCGTCGTGAAACGCGGTGCCGGTCTCGCTGGCGGGAATGGCGATCTCGGGAAGACCGACGTCGTCGGGCGTGAGAAAGCCGCGGCCCTGCCGGGTGATCTGGATGCGGCCCGGGATGAGATCGGCCTCACGCGGCAGGATGTAGCGATTGCCCTTGATGCGGGCGATCTCGCCGACGCGTTCCAGTTCGCGGAGCGACGCCTGGAGGCGTTGCTGGTCGTTCGGTTTCAGTTTCAGTGCCCGCAACAGTTCGGGCACCTTGGCCGGGACGTAGTTCTTCCGGCCCAGGAGTTTCAGGATGTTGTCTTCCATAATCGGGAGTTGTCGAGTCGTTCGCAGCCGGCCCACGTCAGGGTGAACAATCGACGCGAGGCGGGCGGAGGATCCGTGTGGCGAACGAACTCGCCCCTATCATCGCCCGAATTCCGCAGAAGGAAACCACGATTTCACGAGAGGGGCGATATCGGGGAGCAAGCTTCCGGTGCCGATCCCCGGCCGCTCATCGGCGCGACGACTCTGGAGAGTCGTCCTACGATCTCGCCCCATCATCGTGGGATGGCTCTCCAGAGCCGTCCATCAGACGCCCTCCACCGACCAACCGATCTTCCACTCAATCGTGATTGGGATCCAACGAGAACACGGACAGTTGCGATGTCCGCGGACGATTTGCCACGCCGGAAATCACCGCCTGTTTCTGGAAGGCGACACCGAAAAACCGCACTACCGAGTTCTCTTCCCGATTCACATACACGCCGGACACGGCTCCCGTATTCGGATTCACCGTGACCCTCAGCCGCTCGTGGTCACTGATCCGCGGTTCGAAGCGATTCTCCCGGCGATGCCACTGCAGGAAGAGCGTTCCCGGATTCGGATCGAGACTTCCGCCCGGGAAGCTAACCGAGGTATTCCGCCAGCCGCCACCGATACCATCGATCGCGTAGTCGTCCTCCACCGCCGCAAAAGCCGACCCGATCGCCGCCATCTCGCACTCGAATCCCTCGGGAAAAAACCGCTCGCGCGGGTGCGCCCGCTTCGACCAGCTCAAGACGCCATCGAAATCGCATTCCGGCCGCGAACGGAAGGTCAGCTTGCCCGCCAGGCTACCGATTCGCTGTCTGCCGTAGTTCAATGCCAGCGGCCATTCGCCATCGATCGAAAGCCAGGACGCGTCGCTGGCTGCCGCGCAGTCGCCGAGTCGGAAACGACCAAGCACCCGGCCATTCTCCCTCACCGTCACCAGCGCCGAACCGTCGCCGCCATCGGGCGATGCCTCCGTTTTCGGAATCAGCAGGGTGTAGCGCCCCGCCCAGGGAGCGGGATTGTCGCGCGGATGAAAGGCGGGACGGAAACTGTCGATGACCCCGGCAAGCCCGCTCGCGCCGCGCACCGTTCCTGTCACCTTCAAGCCCCCGCTGTCGTCGGCGGTGGCGAGTTGGAGCACCAGGTCGATCGCTTCCCCGCCGGAACGCGGAGGCAAGCTCGTGGTGAAGCCGCCATCCGGCTCGAATCGTCCCCGGATTCCCCAGATCACCCGCTCGACCACCAAGCGCGCCGAGAATCCCCCCGTCTGCCCGATCGCGAGGGAAATTTCTCCCAGGTTGGCGCCCGTGGCCTCATCCGAAACGAGCCCGAAATACCTCCCGCGAAATTCCTCGCCGAAATCCGCGTCGGTCAGGTCGGGATCATCCGCCGGAAAGTCCGATACCTCGTGGCGTTCCGGAAAGGCCAGACCGGTGAAATCGCCGATTCCGACCAGTCCGACGTTCACCCCGGTGCTGCCATCGAAGTCGCCGCCGCCGGGAGAGTCCGGCGTGAGCGCGGCGATGATCTCGTGCTTTCCATCCTCGGGAACAAAGAACCCGGCGGTCCCTCCACTCCCGCCCGCCGCGTCCCGACGGAAGGTGCCGAAGCGCACCCACTTTCCGAGACGATCGCCCGGCCTGGCATCGGCGAACCAGTAGAATCGCAACGGCACGCCGGCGGGAACCCGCTCCCGCCAATCGAACTTCCACTGGCTGACGACGCCGGTAAACCCGGTCTTCCCCGAACCGAAGCCGGCATCGGTCGCGGCGAACACGGCCACGATCCGGTCGTCGCCGTTCCAGGGTCCGATGATCACCCCGGGCTCCAGCTTGACCCGCTCGAAATCACCCGCTCCCGGCATCGGGAATCCGTCCCCTTCCTGGTCCGCCACCAGGATTCCCGCGGCGCCGGCGGGCACGTCATCGAACCCTCCGAAATAGAACTGGACGGCCGAATCCGAGGCGCGGGTGCCCGCGAGGGTCAGCAGGAAAATCACCACGATGGCGGCCGCGCGACCTGACAGGGTCAGGTCGGCGACCCAAGAGGGTTGAACGGAGTGGTGTCTCGTCTTCATCAGTCCGCCGCCTCCTCCTCGGTTTGAAGGTTCACCGGGGTGTAAACCCATTGCCGAAACCAGCTCCGATGCGGTTTCCGAACCACGAAGGCGGTGCCCGGTGGCAGTTCGACATCGTCGGCCACCGGATAACCGTTGCCGGCATCGTCGAGCCGCCACTCGTCGTTCACCCGGAAATAGATCGCCGACGGCGCCTGGTCGAAACCGGCGCCCTCGAAGATCAACAATTCGCCTCCCCGATCGGCGGGATCGGTCGATTCGCTGTCGGGGAAATTGTTCCGATCATCGAGATCGAGGTCCGCCAATCGACGCGGCACGACATTCGGCGCCGGGGTCGGAATTTCCCGGATCGCGTTCCAGTCGCCACGCACCGGCAGCCAGCGGGGAAACTTCGCCAGCAACCCGGTGGTCACGAACTCGGTGTTGCCGAGCCCGGCCCGGTTGCGAACGATCATCGCGGTCCACGGCGTGAGCCGGAAATGGCCCGCGGAAACCACGCCTCGATCGGTCACCTGTTTCCAGCCGTCGGCGGTGAGAAAAAACGCCAGCGGCGGCGTGGCATTGGTCGCCTCGGGACGCTCGGTCTCGAACACGAGCAACTCGGTCTTTCGCTGGAGCGGCAGGTAGCCGTCCGACTCCAGGAAGGTGGTCTGCGTTTCCGTCGGAAAGAGATCATCGAGCGTCGGATAGGGCACGAGTTCGATCTCGTCGCCGCGCCCGAAATCGTCCCTGGGAAAATGGTCCTCGTATTCGACCACGACCGTGACGCGGCTACTCGATCGAATCCGGTAGGCGCGCCCGGCGTAGCGATGGTCTCCACCGATCCGGACGTAGTGACTGTCCACCCACTCGTCCTTCCGCCAGGGCCGGGCACCGTCGAGGTAGAAAACCACCAAGCCCTCGTCGGAAATCACCCGCGGTCGTCCCCGCAGGGACACCACGGCGTCGCGCTTGGCGTGATCGAAAGGCGTGCCGATCCAGGTGTCGGAACCTTCGGGACAAGTCTGGCGAACGAATCCGATCGGTCGCGAGACTTCGGCGTCCGGCAGCTGCGCCTCGGCGACCGCGGCGGCGAGGACGAAGAAGAAAACGAGGAACAGGAAGATGAGGATTCTTCTGAGCATTGGATTCAGGAACTCTTCGCTCCCACGAAGATGTCGTCTTCGGTGAACAGCGCGCCGTCCGGCCCCGCGGACCGGATCTCGAAGATGCCCGCGCCGAGGGCGTGAAAATGGAGCGGCCGATTCCAGCGGTCGGTGAGTTCGCCGACCGCGTTGATGGCCGGGTGATCGGCGGGAATCCAGCCATGCCTCATCGGGTTGTGACCGGCGAGGACGCGAATGATCTCGCGATTCGTGCCCATGGGAAACCGGTTCGCGTGCTCCTTGGCGGCTAGGAAATAGCTGCCGAGGAGACTTTCGACCAATTCGAGATCCTCTTCGGTCGTGGTCGTCTCCGATCCGTAATCGACGAAGTCCCGATCCGACACCGTGGCCGCGGGAAGGTCGCCCGCCTTCGGGAGCACCCGCGCTTCCTGCCTGGGCGGCATCGGTTTCTCCCCGGACCGCATCCAGAACCAGCCACCCACACCGAGCCCGACGATCAGCACGGCGGCGATCGCGATTCGCGGGAGACGGGTCGTGGCTGGAATTTCCGGATTCACAAGACAGGGGTCAGGCAGGGTTCAGGAAACCGACCGGGGCGCCGGGGCCGGAGTGGAAGCGGGATAGGTTGGGCAACACGGTGGGCAATTCGCTGGCGGGAACGCCGAACCAGGTGGCGAGATCGGCGAAGTATTCGTCGCAGGACAGGGTCGGGATGAGCCGGCCGCGACCGGTGTCGAGGCCGTTCGACTCGTGGAGGGCGGGATAGTCGCCGTAGACGCGATTGCCATTCACGGCGCCACCCATGACGAAATGGTTGCCGCCCCAGGCGTGGTCGGAGCCGCGCCCGTTGGAGGTGAGGGTGCGGGCGAAGTCGGAGGCGGTGAAGGTCGTGACCTTGTCGGTGACGCCGAGTTCGGTGAGTGCGGCCCAGAACTCGAGGAGGGCGGTGTTCACTCCGGTCAGCATGCCCTGCATGTTGTTGATGACTTCGTCGTGGTGATCCCAGCCACCGACGAGCACGAAGAAGGTCTGCCGGGAAGCGCCGAGCGCTCGCCGCGCCGCGATCACTTCGGCGATGGTGCGGAAGAGCCGCGAGTAGTAGGCGTTGCTGAAGGTTGTCGCCAGGTTCACCTGTCCCAGGGCTTGGGCGAAGGTCTCGTTGGCTTCGATGGAGGTTTTCAGGGTGTCGATGTAGCCCTGCTGGAAAAGGTTCTGGTATTGGGCCTCAAGCAGGTTGTTGATCGCCGGAGTGCGAAACTGCGAGAGGTATTCGTCGTCGTCCTTGAAGTCGTAAAGCGTGCGCTCGCTCTGGCCCCAGATGCTGGTCGAGAAGGGAATGGCGAAGTTGCCGGTCTGGAAGACGTTGGTGCCGGAGACGGAGATGCCCATCGAGATGTTGGGATTCTCGTTGGCGGCCTGGAGATAGTCGGCGATGCGCCCGCCCCAACCCGAGGCCGTGCGCCGGTCCGGCAGCGAAGTCTGCCACTGCATGATCTGGTCGGCGTGGGAGAAAACGCCGAAGGGCAGCTTCGCGGTTCCGTTCTCGTATTTCTCCAGGGTCGTTCCGGGCTCCACGAGCGTGCCGACGTTGGCGATCATGGCGGCGTCGCCCGCGTTCACGAGATCGGCGAGTCCACCGAGCGCGGGATGCAGGCCGAGCAATCGACCGTCGGTGAGCGGGGTGTTCAGCGGCGCCAGCTGGTCCCGGGGCAGGGCGAGGTCGGAACGCATCGTCGCGTACTCGGCATACTCCGCGTCGCCCCGCGGAACGAGCACGTTGTAGGAATCGATGCCGCCGGCGAAGAAGAGACAGACCAGCGCCTTGTAGTCTTCCTCGTCCCCTCCCCCGCCGCCCTGGGCCGAGGCGACGTTGGCCATCTGG
>JAUIGT010000199.1 GCA_030432615.1 Verrucomicrobiia bacterium | reverse complement strand
CGAGACCGGACCGCCGCCCTGGGCCGGGGAACGCATCGTGTTGCCCCCGGGCTTTGCCCGCGACCTCGGCTGGAAGGGCGTCGAGGAGATCCGTTTCGCCCCGGGCATGTTCCGGGCGGGCGAACCCGACTTCTTCTCCTACGTCCTCGTCTTTCTCCTCGAACCCGGCGCAGACATTTCCGAGGCAGGACTGAAACAGGAACTGCTCACCTACTACCGCGGCCTTTCGAAATCGGTCATGGGCAGCAAGGGCCAGCAAGTCGTGACCGATGGTTTCTCCCTCGAGATTGAAGCGCTCGAAGAGGAGCACGAGGGCGCCCCGGAATCCGCGCCCAAAGCGAAGGCATGGATTGCGTCCCTCGACTGGGTGGAACCCTTCGCGACCCAGAAGAACCAGACGCTCCACCTGGAGATTCACACCTGGGAACACGAAGGCCAGCCCGTGGTCCTGTCCTGCGTCTCCCCCGCCGATCCCGAAAAAGCGGACCCTTGGGAAGCCTTGCGCGCGATCCGATCGAAGTTTCGCTTCGAATGACTCTTTACTTCCTTTTTCCATTGGCATGAAACAAGTCACCCTCATTCTCGTCGCCTCGATTCTCTGCTGGGTCGATTTCCCTGCCCAGGCAGAGACGAAGACTACCGAGCCCGTCGAAGCGGAGATCGCCAAGCACAACCTGGACGGCATGATCCGCTCCGCCATCGGGGTGACCCGGAAAGGCACGCCGATTCCGTGTTTTCTCACCGAGGACGATCTCGATCCGAATTCGAAGAAATACCGCATACTGTTGGTCGGGGGGCTGGACGGGAACCTTGAATCGACCCAGGCGGTGTTGAACGCGCTGAAGACCTTCCAGGGAATCGAGAAGGCCTCCGTTTCCGCCGTGCCTTGCGCCAGGCCGGATGAACTTGGCGGCAGCAATCTCTCGTCGATGAAATTCCCTCCCGAGGGGAATGCCTACCATCAACCGGAGAACGATGTGGCCCACTACCTCTGGCGATGGATCGGCATGCACGCTCCCGACCGAGTGTTCATCGTCACCAGCGAGGCCGGCAATCCCTCCGCGAAATCGCTCTCCGCCGCGTTGGCGGGCAACGCCCCCAGTGAGGTGGGACCGACCTCATCGGAAATCGTCTCCCCGGAAAGCCTCGACGACAATCTGGTGGCCGGGGCCATCGGGGACATGAACTCAGCCGCCAGACAGGAGATCCAGCGCCGCGTCGCCCGCACCCCGATCGAGGTCGCCGAGGAACTTTCCAAAGTCTATGGCCACAAGCTCGACTCGGTCATGTATATCCCGGCGCTCGCCATCGTAGGAAGAACGCGCCTTGGTGAATTGACCGATGATCCCGCCGCTCTGGAGGATGCGAAGAAACTCGGCGCTCCCTTCCTGAGCGGCGAAAAGGAATCGATGCCACCGAAGGGCAACGGGAGCACGATCTCGGGTCACCTCGTGTTCTCCGAACTCGCCCGCCGCACCGGCGACGAAGGTTGGACCGCCCTGGCGAAGAAGGCGGCCGACTACGGCTTCGACGAGAACGGGAAGCCGAAGGAGTCGATGCCCTTCCACAGCGAGATGAGCGACTCGGTCTTCATGGGCTGCGCCATCCTCGCGGAAACCGGGCAACTGACGGGCGACGAGAAGTATTTCAAGCAATGCCTGCGACACCTGCGCTTCATGGAAAAGCTTTGTCTTCGTGACGACGGGATCTACCGCCACTCACCGCTCGACGAGGCGGCCTGGGGACGCGGCAACGGATTCCCCGCGTTGGGAATGGCGCTGTCGCTGAGCGCTCTGCCGGAAGACTCGGAGGAGTTCGCCGCCTTTCTCGAGAGCTACCGGAACCACCTCACAGCCTTGCGCAAGCACCAGGACCCGACCGGCGCCTGGCACCAGGTCATTGATCACGAGGAAAGCTACCGCGAGTTCACCAGCACCTGCATGATCACCTTCGCCATCGTTCGCGGGATGCGGCGCGGCTGGCTCGATCCGGCCGAGTGGCAACCAGTCATCGACAAGGCCTGGACTGCCATCAAGAGCCGCATCGGACCCGATGGAAACCTCGTCGATGTCTGCACGGGAACCGGGAAACAGAAGTCGCTGCGCGACTACTTCGACCGCACCGCCATCCTCGGTCGCGACGACCGTGGCGGCGCCATGGCCCTGATGGTTTCGACGGAGATCGCGTTCTGGGAGAGGGAACGGAAGGCGGGACAGTGAGATCGCTGGCGCAGGATTGAAGGAGCATTCCGATGGCGGACGACTCAGGCCCTGCGACTACGAAAACGCTTTCGAGGGATCCCTCGGCTCGCAAGCTCGCTCGGGATGACAAGCAGCAAAGTAAGTATTTCGAAAGAGCGAATACTGGTTCAGACAGCGATGCTCCTCGTGATGAGTTCATTCTCCCTTGAACCAGACCACTCCCCTCTTGTCATCCCGAGCGAGGAACGAGCCGAGGGATCTCCCGCCTGCCGGGTTCGATTCTCGCCTCTCCCCACATCGCCGAAATCCGATGCCGCTCGCCACGCTCGCGAGAGCGCCCTCCTTTCCCCTACCACTGCCAAATCTTGAAATGAAATTCTCTCCCCTCTTCCTCCTCGCGGGGGCAAGCGCCGCGCTCTGCCTCACGACCGGCTGCGATACCTCGGTCCATCCGACCATCATCGATCCATCCACCGCCCTCACCGCCGGCCAGGGCATCATGGTCGGCGAACTCACCCCGAACTCCGCGCTCGTCCAGGTGCGGCTGACCCAGGGCGAGGAACTGATCAACCGCGATCTCCCCGGCGTCCCCGGCGTGGTCGAATTTCGGCTGGAAACGGCAGACGGATCACCGGTCGCAGAGTCGGCGGTGAAGGCCGAAGCCGATCACGACTTCATCGCCCGCACCGCCTTCACCGAACTCGAACCCGGCACCGCCTATCGCTGCACCACCCGCATCGGCGCGTCCGCGGATTCCCTCATCGAGGGCCCCGTCGCCACCTTCACCACCCTGCCCGGCCCCGGGAAAACCGATCCCGTTCGCTTCGTCGTCGTCACCGGAATGAACTACGCCAAGTTCCACGGCGACGACCGCATCGACCGCGCCCAGCACCTCGTCGAGAACAACACCGAACTGCCCCGGCCCTATGACGGCCCCGACAAGGAACTCGGCTACCCGGCACTGGAAGCCATCCTGAAACGCAAGCCACTCTTCTTCGTCGGCACCGGCGACAACGTCTACTACGACACGCCCGACAACCCCCGCGCCGAGACCGTTCCCGAGCTGCGGCAGAAGTGGCACGAGCAATTCGTGCAGCCCCGCTATCGCGATCTCTTCGCCGCGGTGCCGACCTACTGGATGATCGACGATCACGACTACCGCATCGACGATGGAGACAACTCCGGAGACTACCTGCCTACCCCCGAAACCGGGCGGGCGATGATGCTGGAGCAGCTCCCAATGGCCCCGATGGACGACGAGAACGCCCTCACCTATCGCACCCATCGTGTCAGCAAGGACCTCCAGGTCTGGTTCCCGGAAGGCCGGATGTATCGCAGCGACAACGCGATGGAGGACGGCCCGGAGAAAACCATCTGGGGCGCCGAACAGAAGGCGTGGTTGAAGAAGACGCTGGCCGAGAGCGACGCCACCTTCAAGCTGCTGATCTCGCCGACTCCCATGGTCGGTCCCGACGACCTGCGCAAGACGGACAACCACACCAACCTCGGGGGCTTCCGGCACGAGCGCGACGAGTTCTTCGCCTGGCTGAAGGAAACCGGTCTCGACCAAGAGCATTTCTACATCGTCTGCGGCGATCGCCACTGGCAGTACCACTCCGTCGATCCCAGCGGCATCGAGGAGTTTTCCTGCGGCGCCCTGGTCGATGCGAATTCACGCCTGGGCCGCAAGCCCGGCGATCCGAAATCGACCGACCCCGAGGGCCTGATCCAGCAGCCGTATTACCAGGATCCGCGTTCCGGCGGCTTCCTCGAGATCGAGGCCGCTCCCGGCAAGCTCACCTTCACCTGGCGCGACGAGCACGGCGAGCAATTGCACCAGACGGTGAAGAACGCTTCGGAGTAGAGGGGGGGAAAGGATTGTCGCCCCTCCTTTACTCTCGGTCCTACGCCAACAACTCTTCCACCACCCGGGCCTCGGGATTCTCCACGAGGTGCTGCGGGACGCCGTTGCGGACAAAGGACAGCTCCTTGGGGTCCAGCCCGAAGAGGTGCAGGAGAGTCGCGTGGTAGTCGTAGTGATTGACCACCTTGTCGACGGCGTAGTGACCGAACTCGTCGGTGGCACCGTGAACGTGGCCCTTCTTGAAACCGCCGCCGGCGACCCACATGCTGAAACCGTAGGTGTTGTGATCGCGGCCGACCTTGGCGCGATCGCCCTTCTTGGCGCCGGCGCGATTCTGGATCACGGGCAGTCTTCCCATCTCCCCGCCCCAGTGAACCACGGTGCTGTCGAGCAGGCCGCGCTGCTTGAGGTCCATCACCAGGGCCGCCGCGGGCTTGTCGACGTAGCGGCAGGCGGCCGGGAGGGAGGTCATGATGCTGGAGTGATTGTCCCAGGTCTGGTTGCCGGTGAACAGCGACACGAAGCGAACCCCGCGCTCGACGAGGCGGCGGGCGATGAGACAGCGGGTGCCGAAATCCTCGGTCTCCTTCTGGTCGATGCCGTAGAGCTTCTTCGTGGCTTCGCTTTCCTGGCTGATATCGAGCGCTTCCTTGGCCGCCACCTGCATGCGGGCGGCGAGTTCGAAACTCTGGATCCGGGCGTCGAGTTCATTTTCCCCGGGACGACCGTCGGCGTGGCGTTGGTTGAGGTCTCCGACGAAATCGAGGTAGCGGCGCTGGGCCTCGCCTTTCAACGAAAGTGGCGGATCGAGATTGAGAATCCGCGGCTCCGTGGGGCGGATCACCGTTCCCTGGTAGAGGGAGGGCAGCCAGCCGTTGGAAAAGTTGTCGACCCCGAGCACGGGAAGGCCACGCGGATCGGTGAGGGCGACGAAGGCGGGCAGGTCGCGGTTTTCCGAACCGAGCCCGTAGGTCAGCCAGCTCCCCAATGTCGGACGCCCGCCGAGAATGGTGCCGTTCATCAGCGCATAGATCGACTGACCATGGTTGTTCACGCCCGTGTGCATCGACCGGATCATGGTCATCTCGTCGGCGATGCTGCCCATGTGGGGAACCAACTCGCTGAAGTCCATCCCGCTCTCACCGTGCTTGGAAAACTTCCACGGCGACGCCATCACCTCGCGGCTGGCGCCGGCGGCGTCGTCGTACTTGACCTCGCCGGGAAAATCCTTGCCGTCGAGTTTGTCGAGCGCGGGCTTGGGATCGAAGAGATCGATGTGGCTCGGCCCTCCTTGCATGAACATGGAGATCATGGCCTTGGCCTTGCCGAACCCGTGATGCGGCGGCTTGGGCAGGGTATCGAAATGGGTGGGAGCCGTGCCGGCGATCTGCGGTTTGGCGAGGAGTCCCTGCTCCTTCATCAGGGTGGCCAGGGCAATGGTGCCGAGGCCGTAGCCCTTCTCGAGAAAATGGCGTCGTGAGATCATGACGAATGAATCGGGGGCTGGTTCAGTCGAGGTAGAGAAATTCGTTGGCGCTCATCAGCGCGTGACAGAGCGCGGCGAGCCCGAGGGTTTCGGCGGGAGCGTTCTCCTCCTCCGCGGGACCGACGGCGTGCTCGAATTTCGCCGGGTTCTCGGTGTAGTAGGCCGTCTGCGCCTTCACGAACTCCACCGCCTTGGCACGCTCGGTCTCGCTCGGTTTCCGTCCGAAGGCGACGCGCCAGGCGCGCTCGGCCTTCGCCCCGAGGTCGGCTTTCTCCCCGCATTCCTTTTCCAGGCGGAGGGCGAAGTCCTGTGCGTGTTCCCGCATCCCGAGATTGTTCATGAGCAGGAGGCTCTGCGGGCTCACCGTGGTGATGGGCCGGATCTCGCAGTTGGCGTCGGTCATGGCCGGGGCGTCGAAGGCGGCGAACATCTCCAGCGGCCGCGAGCGGCGGACCTGCACGTAGACGCTGCGGCGGTATTCCTCGCCCCCGAGGGACTCGTATTTTCCGGAGGGACGTCCGGCGCTGTCGGTGTTGTCGATCCCGATGACGACCTGGCCTTCCGGATTCCGCATCACCGGCACCGGTTCGCCGGCGACCTTGGGGTTGAGTTTTCCGGACACCGCCAGAAGCGCGTCGCGCAGGGTCTCGGCCTCGAGGCGGCGCTGGTTCTGCCGGCTGAGAAGACGGTTGTCGGGATCGATGCGATCACGCTCGGCGTCGCGCTTCGAGGCCTGGCGCCAGGTATGGCTGCTCATGACGAGGCGATGCAGGCGCTTCAGGCTCCAGCCGCTCTCCATGAACTCGGTGGCGAGCCAGTCGAGCAGTTCCGGGTGGCTCGGCTTCTCCCCGAGGGCACCGAAGTCGGCCACGCTCTTGACCAGTCCGGTGCCGAAGTGATGCATCCAGACCCGGTTGACGATGTTTCGCGCCAGCAGCGGATGTCGCCCGTCGGTGAGCGCCTCCGCCAGGGCGAGACGGCGTCCGGTGGTGGGCAGGGCCGCGGTGTTTTCCGGCAGGTCGGTGGTGCGCCAGCCGGCCAGCACGCTGAGGTCGCCGGGTTGCACTTCCTCCTTGGGCGACTCGAAATCGCCGCGGTGGAAAAGGTGGGTCGCCGGCACCGCCCCGGGTTCCTTCGGCAGCTCGGTGAAGGCCTGGACCATTTCCACCTCCGGCTTGGTGGCGCGGATCTTGGCGGCCTCGTCGGCCATCTCCTTGAGCGTAGCCGCGTGCTTGGTCTTGTAGGTGGTGTCGTAGAGATAGAGGGACCCGCCGCTCAGCTTGAGGATGGTGGGATGTTGTTTCAGCAGCGCCACCTGCTCGGGAGTGCGTTCCTTGACCTCGGTCCGGTAGGCGGTGCGAAGTTCGTCGCGAATGGCCTCGTCGCGCTTGGCCAGTTCCTTCTCCAGCACCTCGGTGATGAATTCCTCCTGCTTTTTCAACCGGGCCTCATCGACCTTCTTGGCCTCGGCCTCGATCTCGGCCGCCCTGGCCTTGTCCTCCTTCGTCTGCAGGGAAACCAGTCGCTGGGCCGGGCGGCGCCAGTTCTGCGGATCGAAGCCCGGTTCGAACACCGCCCGCAGCCGGTAGAAGTCGGCCTGGCTGATGGGATCGTAGCGATGGTCGTGGCACTCGGCACACTGGATGGTCATCCCGTAGAACGCGGTGCTCACGATCTTGAGGGTGTCGGTGATGGTGGCGTTCCGGGCCGCGAGATCGTTCATGGCCCCGGTGCCGTCCGGCGCCATGCGGAGGAATCCGGTGGCGCTGAGCAGCTCCGCATAACGCGCTTTCTCGGCCTCGGTCGGGGAGTCGGGGTGAAGTCCGAGTTGCGCCGCGATCTCGTCGCCGGCCAGTTGCTCGCGCACGAACTGGTCGAAGGGCTTGTCGTTGTTGAGCGCGGCGATGACGTAGTCGCGATACTTCCAGGCGTGTGCTCGCTCCAGGTCCCGGTCCGTGTAGCCGTCCGAGTCGGCGTAGCCGGCCACGTCGAGCCAGTGCCGTCCCCAGCGTTCGCCGTAGGCCGTGGAGGCGAGCAACTCGTCGATCATGGTGGCGAAGGCGGCATCGGGATCGTTATTCCACGCCGCCACGAAGGCATCGACGGCCTCGGGTTTCGGCGGCAGTCCGGTGAGGTCGAAGGAAGCGCGGCGGATCAGGGTGGCCGGTTCGGCCTCGGGAGAAAAAGCGAGTTCGTTCTCCGCCAGCTTGCGGGCCACGAAGGCGTCGATGGGATTCCGACCCGGGCTCTTCGCGGCGAGTTCGGGAACCGCGGGACGAGCGATGGGCTGGAGCGACCACCACGCGCGTTCCTCCTGGGTGAAAACCGGCCCCGGGCCCAGGCTCTCGGGTTCGGGACGGGCGGTCTTCGCACCCGCCAGGATCCAGGCCTCGATCTTCGCGATCTCGGCATCGGGAAGCCTGGGTTTCTCCTTCGGCATCTCGCCGCTCTTCAGCATTTCGAGCAGGTGACTCTTGGCCGCGTCACCGGCCACGACGGCCGGCCCGGAATCGCCGCCTTCCTGGAGAAACCGGGAAAGCCGCACGTCGAGACCACCCTTCGTTTCCCCGCCCTCACCGTGGCAGTGAAAACAGTGCTCCTTGAGAATGGGACGAACGTCCTTCTCGAAGACGGGAGTGGCGGCGGTCGCACCGACGGTCGCGAAGAAAGAGAAGACGACCAGCGCGGCGAAGCAATGGCGAGCCTGGAGAGATTCCGGATGCATCGCTGATAAGGCTAAGGCGCTGGGCTCGAGGCCGCAAACGCCCGGCGAGGCGCGTTGACGTAGGGAGGCGTGGCGCCTTCGCGGCTCGAAGCCGGAAGTAGGCCAGCGACTCCTGTCGCGGCGGTGTTGGGGCTGCTTGGTCAGCCGCGACAGGAGTCGCCGGCCCACGCGAGATTCGCGAGGAGGTTGGGAAAGGCGTTCGCTACTCCTCCAAAAGCTCCCGAATCACCGGAACCAGTCTGTCCGCTACCAAGGCGTGCCCGTCGTCGTTGGGATGAACACCATCAAGCAGCAACTCGTCCGCCTTTTCCCCGGTCGCTTTCTCATGCTCGGCGTAGGCGTTCCGGATATCGACCAGCGTTACTTTCCTCTCCGCCGCCAGCCGACGCAGGGCTTCGACGTGATCGCGGAAGAACGGCTTTTCGAAACCCTCCGGATCCTCGGGATCGTAGGGCGGCTTGCCGTAGAGCTGGCGGATCTTCTCGCTCCAGCGCATCGGGTTCGGCGTCATCAGGATCACCTTCGCTCCCGAAGCGCGCGCCTTTTCCACCATCCATTGCAGGTTGGCAACATAGTCCTCGCGTGAAACCCGCGGCCCGGTCGCCGGCGGATCCTTCCAGACATCGACGGCGGAGTCATTGATACCGAACTGCATCACGACCACGGCCGGCTTCTCGGCAAGGACATCCTTCTCGAATCGCTTTCGCGCTCCGCCGGTGTTGTCACCGCCGACACCGCGATTGACGACGCGCACCGCTTCGCCGGCTTCATCGAACGCTTCCTGGACCCGCACCGAATAGACTTTTTCCACCGCCTTGGGCCGAAGTGCCGTCGTCGAATCGCCGAACATGACGATGACGGGCGCGTCAGGCTTGGCGGACGAAGAATCTTCGCGTTCCCCCTCCGTTCCCCAACCGATGGCGGGAAGAAGAACCGCCACGACCAGCGTCATTTTGCTTCGGAGCCTCTTCATGGTTCGTATTGCAGCAGCGATTGTCCTTCAGCGGGATACGAATCGAGCGCCGCCCGCAATTTCCCATGCACCTCCGGATTCGCCTCGGGCGGAAGCGATTTCGTTTCCTCGACATCCTCGGCGACGTGATAGAAGCGCCCGTCCCCGTAGAGCTTCCATTCCCGATCACGGACGAACCGGACCGGGTCCGTCCTTTCCGGTCGTGGGTTGTAGTAGCAGAACATCCATTCTCGTCCGGAAGCGGACGGTTCGCCCTTCAACTCCGACGCGAAGCTGATCCCCTCGATGCCCTCCGGCACCGGGGCACCGGCGACTTCCTGCAGCGTCGGGAGAAAGTCGGAAAAATCCACCAGTTGATCGGTCACCCGGCCCTCGTCGATGGTTCCCGGCCAGCAGGCCACCAGGGGAACACGGGTGCCGGAATCGTCGGTCTTTCCCTTGCCGCCACGGATGATCCGATCGCCGAGCTCGGAGGTGATGGCCTTGTTGGTGCCGTTGTCTCCCGTAAAAAGCAGGAGAGTGTTTTCCGCGATTCCGAGATCCTCGAGCTTCTTTACGATCCTCCCGACGATGGCGTCCATGTGCGCCACCATGTCCTCGAAATTCCGCTGCCGATCCTTGCTCTTTCGCGATTCGCTTTCCGGGGTGGGCAGGAAGGGGTTGTGCACCAGGATCATCGGGTAGTAGGCGAAGAAGGGCTGCCCGTCCTCCTTCGCCTCCTCCATGAAATCGAGCAGGTAGTCGGTGACGATGTCCGGACCGTAGTCGTCGGGCGCGAACTGTTTCAGTTCGCCGTCGATGGTCAGCAGCGGATTCCAGAAGCGATCGCCGAGCTTGTCCACCTGCCAGAGGCAATGCCGATCAAATCCCGCGTCGGCCGGCAGGATCCCCTTGGCACGAAAATCCTCCGAATAGTGTTCGGCCCCGAAGAGCTGCCATTTCCCGGCCACGGCGGTGCGATAGCCGGCCTTCTTGAGGTAGTGAGCAAAGGTCTCCTGGTCGCGGCGCAGCACCGAAAAGGCCGCGTAGTTCCGCACGTTGGACCTCCCCGTCATGATCTTGACCCGGCTCGGTGTG
>JAUIGT010000721.1 GCA_030432615.1 Verrucomicrobiia bacterium | reverse complement strand
CGTCTGGCGGCTCCGGGCCGCGCTGCTCGATGAACGCATGGGCGCCTACGGTCAGCTCGAATCGGCCTGGCCGGTGGCGGGTTCCGTCCTGGTGATGAACGATCGCGCCTACTTCGTGGCGGGCCGGCAGCAGCTCTCCGACGGCGGTGTGTTCATCTTCTCCATCGATCCCCTGACCGGCGAACGCCACTGGGTGCACAAGCTCAATGAAATCCCGCAGAAAGGCTACGAGGGCGAGACCGGTGACTCCTTCGGTTTCTACAAGAATTCCGGGCTCGAGTTCGATCCGGTCGATCTGCTCCACAAGGAGGGCGATCGCATCGCGCTTTCGCGCTGGCTCATCTCGCTGGACGGCAAGGACGTGGAGGTCGATACCTGGGACGCCTTCGCGAAACTGAACACCGGCAACGGCGCCGTCTTCGCTCCGCGCGGCACCTGGACCTACGGCTTCCGCCAGATTCATCGCTTCGGCAACGAAGCCTTCAAGCGCTCCCTCTGCGTCTACCGCGACCACACCATCGTCGGCGCGCTCGACTCGACCACGGCCCTCTACCGGCGGGACTTCGACCTGGAGAACGGCGAGGAGTTCAACCGCAAATGGATCACGGGCTGGGAGGCGGCCACGAAAGGGAGGAAAGGGGAACGCCCCTATCGCAGTGACCGAATCGCCGAAAAAGCGAAGTGGACCGTCAATCCCTGGGCCGAGGACGATTCGCCGGAGTCGCTCCTGAAACTGACGACCGAGGAGGGCTCGCCCCAGCAGGAAAACAAGCTCTACGGCATGGTGATGGACTCCGCCAATCGGCTCTACGTGGTTCACCAGGACGGCACCCTCAAGGTCATCGACACCACCGATGGCAAGGAATTGTCCTCCCATCAGGTTGCCGAGCCGATCTGGGACGGCCTGGCCCTGGCGAACGGGAAGCTGTTCCTCAGCGCCCGCGACGGCCGCCTGGTCTGTCTTGGAGACCGGAAAGCGGTGGCCGAGGCGCGGTGAATTTCACGTTCTTCCCACCTCTTTCCCCCAATGAAAGCCCGAGCCTTTTCTTCTCCCGCCTTCGCTTTCGCCGCCCTATTCCTGGCTGCGACTTTCGTCCATTCCACCAGCGCCGAAGACAAACCCCTCCAGGTCTTCATCCTGGTCGGGCAGTCGAACATGCAGGGCCATGCCCATGTCGATACTTTCGGCAGCATGGCGCTCGATCCGAGAACGGCGCCCTTGCTGAAGGAGATGCAGAATCCGGAGGGCACGCCCAAGGTCTGCGAGCGGGTCTGGATCTCGTCGATCGGTTCCTCCGAGGAGGAGAGGGCCGGAAAACTGACTGCCGGTTACGGTGCCGAGGCGCGCGGCCCCAAGATCGGGCCGGAGTTCACCTTCGGGATCACCATGGAGAAACTCCTGCCCGGCCAGCCCATCCTGATCATCAAGACGGCCTGGGGCGGCAAGAGCCTGCACACCGATTTTCGTCCCCCCGGTGCGCCGCCCTACGCGTTCAGCGAGGCACAACTCGAACGGTTCGAGAAACAGGGCAAGGACATCGCCCAGATCAAGGCGGAGAAGGTCGAGGCGACCGGTCACTACTACCGGCTGATGATGGACCACGTGAAGAAGGTACTGTCCGATCCCGGTGCGGTGGTTCCCGGCTACGATCCGAAGGCGGGTTACGAACTGGCCGGCTTCGTCTGGTTCCAGGGCTGGAACGACATGGTCGATAGCGGCACCTATCCGGATCGGGACAAGCCGGGAGGTTATGGCCAGTACAGTGAACTGATGGCGCAGTTCATCCGCGACGTCCGCGAGGATCTCTCGGCGTCGAAGCTCCCCTTCGTAATCGGGGTGCTCGGTGTGAATGGTCCCACCCGGCTCTACGGACCCGACCAGCAGCGCTACCTCACCACGCACCAGGGATTCCGCGACGCCATGGCGGCGCCGGCGGCGC
>JAUIGT010000198.1 GCA_030432615.1 Verrucomicrobiia bacterium | reverse complement strand
CGGGGAGAACCGACCCGAATCTCCGAGAAACGCCGAAGGCTGAATCCCCTTTTTTGTCTTCCCTGAATCGTCAGGTGATTTCTTGGATTTGGTATCAGTGAATCCCGCGTTCCGTGGCTTTGACGAAGGCCACGATCTTCGCGTAGATGCCGGTGGGATCGTCCTCCTTCTCCAACTCGGCCAGGGCCGCGGAAACGGTGAGGCCTTCGCGATAGAGCTTGCGGTGCGCCCGCTTGGCGGCCCGGACGGCGGCTTCGTCGAAACCGCGACGCTGCATCCCGACCACGTTGATGGCGCGGGTCTTGGCGGGATTGCCGTCGCTGATCATGAACGGCGGGATGTCCTGGACGATCTTGGAGCAACCGCCGGTGAACCCGTGATCGCCGATCCGGCAGAACTGGTGCACCGCAGTGAGACCGCCGATGACGACGTGATTGCCGACGGTGACGTGGCCGCCGAGGGTGCCGTTGTTGGAGAAGATGCAGTGGTCGCCGACCACGCAGTCGTGTCCGATGTGGGAATAGGCGAGGAAATTTCCGTGGCTCCCGATCACGGTGGCGTCGCCGGGCGAGGTGGCGCGATTCACGGTGCAGAATTCCCGGAAGGTGTTTCCCTCGCCGATCCGCAGCCAGGTCGGTTCACCCTGGTATTTCAGGTCCTGGGTGCGCTGGCCGATCGAGGCGTGGGAAAAGAACTCGTTGTTCGGCCCGATCTCGGCGGGGCCGTCGAGGGTCGCGTGATTGTGAACGATGCAGCCGTCGCCCAGCTGCACGCCGGCCCGGATCACGGCATACGGACCGACCCGGACGTTCTCGCCCAGCTCGGCCCTGCTATCGACGATCGCCGTCGGATGGATTTCCGTTGCCATGGTTCTGTCGCCTCTCCGGGCACCCAATCACGGGCTGTGGAATTTCCAACCGGGATTTTTGGGGAGCCTCCGGCGTCTCCGGTCTCAGGCATCGACGACTGCGAATTTCAGTTCGCCCTCGGACACCACCTGGTCGTTGACCACGCAACGGCAGTAGGCCGAGGCCATGCTGCGGCGGGTCTTGAGAATCTCCGCCTCGATGAAGAGGGTGTCGCCCGGCAGCACCGGTTTGCGGAATTTCACCTTATCGGCGCTCATGAAATAGCCGATCTTGCCCTGGTGCTCCGGCTGGCGCAGCAGGATGATGCTGCCGACCTGGGCCATGGCCTCGACCTGGAGGACGCCGGGCATGACGGGGTGACCCGGGAAGTGCCCCTGGAAAAAAGGCTCGTTGATGGTGACCTGCTTCACGCCGGTGCACTTGGTGTCGCCCTCGAAGTTCACCACCCGGTCCACCATCAGGAAAGGATAGCGATGGGGCAGGACCTTCTGCACCTCGATGTTGTCGAGCACCGCTTCGCCGGTGGGGATCTTCACCGGGGGACGCATGGCCTGGGTTTCCTGGAAACGCTTCACCAGCTCTCGCGCCATTTCGGTGTTGGGGCCATGGCCCGGCTTGACGGCGATGACGTGGCCCATGATCCGCTTCCCGCTCAGCATGAGGTCGCCGATGATGTCGAGGATCTTGTGGCGGGCGAATTCCTCGTCGAACCGCATCGGTTCCTTGCTCATCACCGAATCGCCGCGAATGACGACGGCGTTCTCGAGACTGCCGCCCTTGATGAGTCCCTTCTCCAGGAGCGGCTCGACGTCCTCGTAGAAAACGAATGTTCGCGCCGGGGCGATCTCGGCCTCGTAGATCTCGGGGGTGATTTCCGTGGAGTAGTATTGCGTCATCCGCCCGTCCGGGCCGACCTGGGTGCAGGAAACTCGGAAGTTCTTGTCCGGCACGATGGTGATGAGGCTGCCGCCGCGGGTCTCCATGTGAATGGGCTCGCGGATCTCGAACACGCTGCGGAATTCATCCTGCGGGGCGATCCCGGCCTTCTTGATGCACTCCACGTAGGGCCGCGCGGAACCGTCGCCGATGGGCGGTTCGTTCGCGTCCATCTCGATGATGGCATTGTCCACGCCCATGCCCACGAGGGCGGAGATGACGTGCTCGACGGTGTGAACCTTGACCGAGCCCTGGGCCAGCGTGGTGGCGCGCTCGACCGTCTGGACGTTGCTGACGTGAGCGTCGATGAACGGTTGGTCGTCGAGATCGACGCGGCGAAACTTGATGCCGTGGCCGGCCGGGGCGGGCTTCATCGTCAGCGTCACCTTCTCCCCCGTGTGCAGGGAAGTACCGGTGAGGGTCGCCGAGGAAGCGAGAGTCTGTTGGTGGGGAGCGGCGGACATGGCGTGGCTTGCGGGGAGTCAGTCAGTCGTGTCAGGAAAAAGGGGGCAAATACCTAGCGCAAGCGCGCCCGGAGTCCAGCGGATTCAGCGATGCGCGATGCGCGATGCGCGATGCGCGATGCGCGATGCGCGATTACTGATTACTGATTACTGATTACTGATTACTGATTACTGATTACTGATTACTGATTACCGAACCCCGCACCCACGCCATCGACCTCCGCCTCTACAGTCCGGAATTCTCCGTCATCGCCGAGACCGATGATTTCATCGTCGTCGACAAGCCGGCGCACCTCATCGTGCATCCGACCAATCCGGGGCATCCGCCGACGCTCTGGGACGGGTTGCGGGAACTGCTCGCCTACGAACTGGCCAATGGCGGTCAGCTTTCCATCATCACCCGCCTGGACCGCGAAACCAGCGGCCTGGTGCTGGTGGCGAAACACCGGGAGGCGGCCCGGGAGTTCGGCCAGGGCATGGAGCGGGGGGAATTCGAGAAGGAATACCAGGCGATCGTCTGGGGCTGGCCGGAAGCGGACGCCTTTGCCGTCGATGAGCCGCTCCTGCGGAGGGGAGAAGTGGAGCCGTCGCCCATCTGGGTGAAACAACGGGTGCATCCCTCGGGAAAAGCGTGCCGCACCGAGTTTCGCGTCGAGCGGCGTTTCGGGCGCGTCGGTCGAGGAGGCGAAGGGGAGCGTTTTTCCCTGCTGACCTGCCTTCCGAAAACCGGGCGCATGCACCAGATCCGTGCCCACCTGCACCACGCCGGTTTCCCCATCGTGGGCGACAAGCTCTACGGGCCCGACGAAAGCTGCTACCTGGAATTCATCGACACCGGTTGGACATCCGAACTGGCGGCCCGGTTGCTGCTGGATCGGCAGGCCCTGCACGCTTGCCGCCTCTCGTGGAGGGAACACGATTGGCGGTGTCCGCTGCCCCCGGAACTGCAGGCCTTCGTCGAGGGACGGACGCGGTGACACCCGCGAAGACGTTAGCCGGGTTTTTCTTGCAAAACGCGGCGGCCACGAGAATTCTTGGTCGCCGGGCGAGGCGGAGAGGCGCGACTCGACATGAGTGAGATCGGCTCTGCGCGCGCGACCGGCGACACGAAATCAATCGCAAACAAGTTTGCTAGACTGGGAAGAGAGGTAGGACCACTCATGATTGGATACGACGAGGAACGGGACAATCGGCGTTCGGATTATCCCATCCACACGGAGAAGGTTTTCGCGGATCGGAAGATCTTTTTCCTGGATCTGAAGGAAAATGCCCGCGGGCGTTTCGTGAAGATCACGGAGGATGTGCGCGGTCGCCGCGATACCATCATGCTGCCCTGCGAGGTGCTGGACGATTTCATCGCCGCCCTCCAGGCCATCGCCGACGCGGACGACGAGAACCCGGAAGAAGGGGAGGAGTGAGCGAGCGAAGCCGATCGGAGGCGACGCGCGGATGAATGCGCGCGTTTCCCGGCCCCGGCTTTGAACGCTCTCGATGCGCGGTCGCGCTTCAGCGGGCGACGCTCTCCTTCAGCTCGGCGAAAATGAGTCGCCCTGCACTGGTCTGTACCGCGCCGGCGACGACGACACTCTGCTGGGTGCCGATCTTTTCGACCGCCTGGTTGACCACGATCATGGTGCCGTCGGGCAGGTAACCGACGGCCTGGTGGGTGTCCTTGCCCTCCTTGACCAGGTTCAGCTCGATCTCGTCCCCCGGCGCCACCGACGGTCGCATGGCCTGGGCGAGGTCGTTGAGGTCGAGGACGGTGGCGTTCTGGAGACGGGCGACCTTGGCCAGGTTGGCGTCACCGGTGATGAGTCGGGCTCCGGTGAGGCGCGCGAGGGCGATCAACTTGCCGTCGATGCCCCCTTCTTCACGAGGGTCGTCCTCGTGAATGCTCACTTCCACACGGGGCGCCTTCCGCAGCTGGGCGAGGCATTCCAGTCCGCGCTTTCCCCGTGCCCGGCGGATGTCATGGCCCTCGTCGGCGAGCGCCTGCAGTTCCTCCAGCACGAAGCGGGGCACGATCACGGGACCGGAGAGAAACCCGGTCGCGAAGAGGCGCGGCAGACGCCCGTCGATGATGGCGCTGGAGTCGGCCAGCAGTGGTTGATCCTGGACCGCTTCCTGGCGAAACCGGACGTAGGGAATGACGAGCGAGAACTCCTCCCGCTTGCTGCGGAGGGCCAGCATCATGCCGACGAAGCCGAGCCCCAGATACATGGCCAGCCGGAAGATGTCGGCGGCGAGCCGGTACTGCTCCATCCAGCCGGCGTCGAAGAAACCGATGTTGGTGATGAGCCAGGCGCAGAGCAGACCGACCAGCAGGCCGAAGGTGCCCGAGGAGAATCCCTTGATGCTGAAGTTGCGAAGGCCGAGGTCGATGACGATGACCAGGAGGCCGAAGACGAGGCCCGACAGGGCGCCGATCCAGCCGAATTTGGCGCCTTGGCCGAGCGCGAGCGAGATGCCCAGCAGCGTGGCGATGAGCACGAAGGCCGTTCGCGCCACGTTGGCGGGCGTGTTGTTGTGATTCATTGGATTCAGGTGGGTTATGTATGATACCAGATCCGAACAAGATCTGGACGATTTGCGAGGCCTTCGGTTCTCGGGGCGAGGCGCGCTGAGGGAAGGTAGCGAGCTACCTGACCGAGGCGGAACGAAGCATCCGGGAGGCGAAGGGTCGCATCACAAGAATCAACCGAAGGCTGGGATCCTCTTTTTCCATTTCAATCAATCGTCCAGAGGTTGTTGGGATCTAGTATGAGAGACGGCGGACGACTCGTTCCGCCGATGCAGGTATGCGGACACGATAACGCCTGACGAGGTTCTTCGCCACTTTCCCCATGCCCGACCGCGCGGGATCGCCGATGGCGCGTCCAGCTCAGGAATGTCTTCCCACCGCGGTCACCCACTTGCCGCGCCGGATGAAGTTGTGCAGATCGATCCCGGCATCGCGGGCCGCCTGGTGCACCGCTTTCGCCTGGGTGGTGAGAAAGCCGGACACGATCACCTTGCCGTCGGGCGCCAGTGCCCCGGGGATGTGGGGAAAAAGGGCGACGAGCAGGTCGCTGAAAAGGTTGGCGGCGATGACCTCGAACTGACGCCCGCGTTTTCCGGCCTCCCCCGTCCAGGCGATGGCGTCGCCCTCGATGAACTCGATCCGGTCGGCGACCCCGTGACGCTCCGCGTTGGTGCGGGCGACATCGTAGGCGAGGAGATCGTTCTCGATGGCCGTCACCGAGCCGGCGCCGAGTTTCGCGCCGGCCACCGCGAGGATGCCGCTGCCGCAGCCCAGATCGAGCAGGTTCCACCCGCCGGGCTCAAGAGAGTCGCACTCATCGACCAGTTGGCGGAGACAGGTCGCGGTCGTCTGGTGACTGCCGGTGCCGAAGGCCATCTGGGGCGGGAAGGAGAGAATGTCGCGCCCGGGGAACTCCGTCGCGATCCGCTCGAGATCGGCGGACCCGGTTTCCTCGACCACCACCATCCGGTCCCGGATCTTCAAGCGCACCGGGGCGTCGGAGGCCGTCGGTTGCCAGTCTTCCGGCCGGACGCGGACCACGCCGCCGCCGAGACGGGCGCGCAATTCATCCAGCTCCCGGCGCTCGGCTCCGTAGACATTGAACTGCCACCGCTCCCGGCCAACCGCCTTTTCGACCACGTAGGGGATTCCCTCGATCGTCAGGCGGTTCTCCCACGATTCCACTTCCTTTTCGGGAACTCGTTTCGACCAGCGGAACAGCGGTCCGGATTCCATCATGGCATCATCGGCCGGGGTAGGGGCCGGGAAAAGTACAAAAAAATGGAGCGGGTGATGAGATTCGAACTCACGACATCAACCTTGGCAAGGTTGCGCTCTACCCCTGAGCTACACCCGCTCATTCTTTTGCCGCACCGAAGCGCGGCGAAGGGGAGGGTAAATTGCCGATGATCCGGGTTTTTTCAAGCGGGTTTTTTCAATTTTCACCATTGCCCACCGACGGGCCGGAAGTAGGGTCTGCGCCACCCCACGCGCTCATGGCCCGATCCTCGAATATCCTCGACGAAATCATCGCTCACAAGCGAACCGAAATCGAAAAGCTGCTCCCGCTGGCCGAGAAGCTGGAGGCCGGCGCGTCGGGCAGGGACGACTACCGCTCGCTTTACCAGGCATTGGGCGGCGGGTTGCGCGACCAAGCGGACGGCATCGGCTACGGCACCGTGCCGCTCGCCGTGATCGCCGAGGTGAAGAAAGGGTCGCCGTCCGCCGGAACCATCGCCGAGGACTTCGATCCCGTGGCCATCGCCCGCGACTACGAGGCCGCCGGCGCCGACGCCATCTCGGTGCTGACGGATGAAAAGTATTTCCAGGGGCACCTCGGCTATCTCGCGAAGATCCGGGAGGCGGTGGGCCTGCCGCTGCTGCGAAAGGATTTCATCGTCCACGAAGTCCAGATCCACGAGGCGGTGGTCGCGGGCGCCGACGCCATCCTCCTGATCGTGGCGGCGCTGACGCAGGAGGAACTGCTGCACCTGCTCGATGTCGCCCACCGCTATCCGCTGGATGTGCTCGTCGAGGTTCACAACCGCGAGGAGATGGAGCGCGCCCTCGATTCACCGGCGCGGATCATCGGGATCAACAACCGCAACCTGAAGACCTTCGAGGTGGCCCTGGAAACCACCGAGGTGCTGAGCGAGGAGGTCGGTCCCGACCAGATCCTCGTCAGCGAGAGCGGCATCCACACCGGCGAGGACGCCCGCCGCGTCCACGGCTGGGGCGCCGACGCCATCCTCGTCGGCGAGGCCCTGATGCGGGCGCCCGACAAGGCACGGCGCGTCGCCGAGTTCAAGGCGACGGCGGGGTAGAGCTACTGGCCCTTTTCCGATTTCCCGGCCGGAGGCTGGTAGGGATACTGCGGGAGGTGTCGCAGGGAGATCACGGCTCCGTCCGGAAGCAGGACCATCGATTCTCCCCCGAAAGACGCTCTGGGAACCACCCAGGGCTGCTTCCATCGGTAGGGGGTGGACGGTCCCGGAGAAAACTGGGAGGGAATGTAGCTGATTTTCGTGCCCTCGGTATCGCGAGAGTGCACCCACATTTCCGGCGTCGCCCCGAAATCCTCCAGGGCCTCCGACCAGAAGGCGAAGAACCGTTCCTCGTCCCACGCGCCCGCTCCCGACGGAAGTTGCGGCCAGGTGGCATGTTTCTCGAGGTACTTCTCCAGGGCGCGGTGGAGTCCTTTCAGGTCCTCGATCAATTCCTGCCGGGAGCTGGTCTTCTTCGATTCCTCGGTCGCGCGCACCGCTTCGACGAGCCCGATCCAGAGAAGGGCGCCTGCCAGGATGAAGGAAGCAAGTTTCATTTCGGGCTTGGGATCGGGGCGGAGGCGGGCACCTTCAGGGCTCTCCGAAACTCGACAGGGTAAGGTCGCGGACCCGACCCTGTCGAACGAAGTCATTCCGCGCCGTTGGCGGTGACCGCGCTGCCGTCGAAACGGATCCACTCCTCGCGGAGCCAGTCGATGACCATCTCGATCTCCTTGTCGGTGAAGATGCGTTCCTCCTCGAAGACCGGCATGCGGTCGTTGCCGCTGCCGTAGAATCGCGGGTGCTCGGGATTCCTGGTGAACTCGATGAGCCAATCGCGGGAACTCCAGCCGGTCAGGTCCGGGGTGCGGGCCGCCATGCTTTCCTCGCCGTCGAAGCCATGGCAGTCGCCGCAGGCGTCGGCGACCCCGTCGATCCCGCTGAAGAAGAGGTCGATCCCTTCCTCGATGTCGTCCTCGTCGAGCAGGGCGTCGAGTTCGTGCTGGCTGTTGAGCTGGGCTTGGGCGGAGACCACCGCGATGATCTTGTCGAGTTGCTGCCGGCCCTCGGGCGTCATGCTTTCGAGGCCGTGGACGAATTCCACCATCCGGCTCTTCTTTCCGTCCTCGTCGGGTTCCACGAACTTGGTGCCGAAGAAATACTTCGGGGTCTCGATCTGGGCGGGGTCCAGGAAACCGGCGAGCCACTCCCGGGTGCCGATGCCCTTGAGGTCGGGGGCCGAAGGCTCGTTCATCGGGCGTCCCATGCCGTCGTGACCGTCATAGGTGTGGCAGCTGGCGCATTTCGCCGCGAAGATGCGCGGGCCCTGGGTGTAGGGATCGTCGCGGAGCAGCTGGGCGGCGCCCGCCGGAGCGATCCCGGCCGGCGATTTGGCCAGTTCCCGGACGCGCTCGCCATCGCGCTTGGCCTGCTCGACGGCGAACTGGAATTCCCCGTCCTTGGCGTCCCGGTAGTAGGCGAGGACGGTGAGGCCCGCGAACCCGGCGAGCAGCACCGCGAGAAAAACGAGGTTGAACCGGTGCCCGGCTTTCCGCTGTCCCCAGACCGGCATGGCGCAGAGAGCGAAAAAGACGATGGAGGGAATGATGACGCCGCCCCAGATCAGGGTCTCGCCGGGGAACCACTTCAGGAACTCGAAGAGGAACATGAAGTACCAGTCCGGCCGCGCGGGATAGCGTTCGGCGGGATCGGCCGGGGCGGTGAGGACGGCGCCGTCGTGCCAGGCGACGAGAACGAGCACGGTCGCGAGCACGGCGAGACAGGCGACGGCGTCGCACCAGATCTGGTCCGGCCAGAAGCGATCGGGCTTTTCTTTCTTGTAGGGTCTCTTGGCGTGAAGCCCGTGACGGCGGAAGAGGTAGACGTGACCGACGATGAGCAGCACGGTCAGGACCGGCAACACCCCGGCGTGGAGGGCGAAGAACCGGGTCAGGGTGTGGTGACCGTAGTCGGCCCCGCCGATGACGATGTGCTGGAGGGGTTCGCCGATGAGGGGCACGACCCCGATGAGGTTGGTGGCCACCTTGGTCGCCCAGTAGCCTTTCTGGTCCCAGGGCAGGAGGTAGCCCGTGAGGGAAAGCGCCATCACCAGTCCGAGCAGGGCCATGCCGAACCAGAAGTTCACCTCGCGCGGAGCCTTGTAGGCGCCGTCGATGACCACCTGCATGAGGTGCAGGACCAGCAGCACGGTCATGACCTGGGCCATGTAGTGGTGAATGCCGCGCAGCCACTTGCCGCCGGCCATGTGCTCCTGGATGTAGTAGACGCTTTCCCAGGCCGTCTGGGAACTCGGGCTGTAGGCGGCCCAGAGAACGATCCCGGTGACGAACTGCACGAAGATCGCGAAGGTCAGCGTGCTGCCCCAGACGTAGCGCCAGCGGGCGCCGCCGGGCACGGGTTCATCGAGGGTTTCCTTGAGGATGGCCCGGTAGCCGGTGCGGTGGTCGAGCCAGTCGAGAAGTGCTTTCACGGAGACGAGGAAAGGCAGGGGTGAAGAGGAAAGGGGACCGGTCGGGTTTCAGACCGGGCGTTTCTCGGCGACGCCCATCACGAAATTCTGGAACTGGACGGCGATCTCGCCGTTCGACTCGATCCGCGTCTCCAGTTCATCCATGCCGCGGGCGCTGGGACTGCTGGCTTCCTGGATCCCATCCTCGAGGGCGAAGGCGCTGTTGTGGCAGGGGCAGAAATAGTCGCGGTTCTCGTCCCGGAACTCGATGGCGCAGCCGAGGTGGGGGCAGACCACGTTGAAGGCCTGGATGCGGGGCTCGTCGTTCTCGTCGGCGAGCCGACGGAGAAAAACCGCGCCGATGACCTGGTTGGGGAAGCGGCTCCAGGCGTCGGACTTGTCGGCGCGCACGGTGAATTTCTGCGGCGATCCGTCTTCGGGCAGGGAGTCGAGCGAAGCGACGGGGATGAACGGCACCTCGCCCCCGGCTCCGGAGGCTCCATCCGTCTTGGTCACGGGATCGGCCACGACGCGCAGGCCCGCGGCCACCGGCACTCCGGCGAGGGCGCATCCGGCGCAGATGGAACCGGCTTTCAGCAGGAAGTCACGGCGGTCGTCGGCATCGTTCTCGGGAGAGCGATCGACGGGCGATTCCGGGGCGGAGGATGACGATGTTTCCATGGTGGGCGGGAGGCGCGGGAGGGCAAAATGAAAGGCCCTGACTGTAACCTCCTCGTCAAGTCCTCCCGGACCCCGAGTGACCGCTCCCGCGCGCGTGCGAACGATACGGACGGCGGAGGCAAACGGATGGCCTTCGCGAGAGAGCCGCGAATCAGGTGGAGGCGGCCGGCCCGTCTCCACGCCC